>CALBKR010000175.1 GCA_937896105.1 uncultured Bacteroidales bacterium | reverse complement strand
AACTTGGAGCGTTCGAAGGTTGCTCCGGACTTACAAGCATAACAATCCCTAACAGCGTGACAAGCATTGGATATTATGCGTTCAGTGGTTGCACCGGGCTAAAGAGGGTTGAACTCAATTGTCCCAGGGTTGACCGTTGTTGGTCTAACGGCTTTACATATATTGAAACAGTTATAATCGGCAACAGCGTAATAAACATTGAAGACGATGCGTTCGACGGTTGCAGAAACCTTTATACAGTTATAAATTTATCAAATTTTACATTCATTAAGGGTTCAAAAGACAATGGGTATATTGCATATTATGCCGGCAAAGTAATTAATGCACCAAATGGTTCAATAGAGGGAGACTATGTATTTGGAAAACCAAATGCTGTAAATACGTTGGTTGCATATATTGGCAACGATACTGAATTAACCTTGCCGACTGACTATAATGGTGAAAATTATATTATTGGAAATAAAGCGTTCTATGGTTGCACAGGGCTTACAAGCATTACAATACCTAACAGCGTTACAAGCATTGGAAGTGGAGCGTTCGAAAATTGCACGGGGCTTACAAGCGTTTATGCATTAGCTCCAGCTCCTTCCAATATTCCTGAGAATGTTTTTTCAAATAAGACTTATATAAACGCAACTCTTTATGTACCACTTGGTTCTCTTGCCACGTACCAAACAACCAATGGGTGGAGTTTATTTTGGGACATTCAGGAATTCAACATAACTGAAGTTATGAATATAAAGCCTGAAAACATTACAATAAAAAAGACCTGTAATAGTATTTTATTAGAAGGAGTTCAACACAAAACCATTAGTATTTATTCTGTAAATGGCAAACTTATAGAGAAAATCGAAAATTATATGGGAGAAGCATTTTATCTTGAAAACGGAATATACATAATAAGTATTGAGAATAAAACTTTAAAAATCAAACTATAAATATTTGCATGAAAACATTTACAATACAATTTGATTACGACGGTCAAACTTACACGTATATCAATAAATCATACAATGCAAAAAACGACAATTTTACATATGCCTCTATTGCATACAATATTGTTGAAACAATTATTGAAAAGGAATGTGGTAAAAAAGAAGGAATAATTGCTACGAATATAAAACTATTCAACAACGAAGGTGACATTCTATTTAATTCAAGTAAAATTAAATAAATATCATTGTTCATATAAAAGAAAAACCAACTTGTAATTTTGCCTCAAGTTGGTTTTACTATTTTAAAAGCAGCACGCACTTACTCTCTTAGCCTTTCCTTGCCCTGAAATGCATTGCAACTGCGACAAGCAGCGTCAGCACTCCGCCGAGGATATATGCCAGCATGCGGTTCTCCATGCCGCACATCATCGGGGAGATAAATATGTACGAAGAGCATACGTATGTCATTATCAGTGCCGGCAGAAGGCTGCTGAAAAAGCTGCAAAGAGCCAGGCCAAGAAGATTGCAAAGCAGAACAAGGAGGCCGAGAAAATGCGCAAGTAATTACACTTCAACAATAAAAAAGACATCAACTTCAAATTTGAAGTTGATGTCTTTTTTATGTTTCTCTGTTACCTTACTCGGCCACAGGGCGTATTGAATAACCCAAACGGCGCATGGCTGTTTTTACATTTGGAGCATATGATTGACCGGGACTGCCGATAAACATTTCCAGACTACATGCATAGGCATAGTCATCGGGGGAAACTGTACTTGACCAATAGCACATCCAACCAAGCAGGACATTACCCGTGCTTCCTTTATATGACGCAGCAGGGAGGAATAGGCATCTGCCGTTAGGACCTTTGACCTTGAGGCCAAGCATACCGTTTACTTTCACGCTTTCAAAAGTACAGTTGTCACAAAGTTCCTGCATTTCTGCTTTTGTAGGCATGCGCCAGTCGCCACCCCATTCACTGTGGGCAACATCATCCGCCATGTCAAGAGTTTTCTTGTCGTCGTGCCCATTATATCTTGTCATATATTCATCCGTTCCATTACACAACCGATAGTTTTCCCATTTTGTAAAATTGGTTTTTTCTTCGGTTTCACCCCATGCGTAATGCACTCCTTTATCATAGATTTCTGTTGCACCGACATTGCAGGTTGCCCATTTAAGACCACTTGGCAAGCCCAAATCGACATACTCATGCCCGTCTACCCTGCCGCTTGACACGAACGGATAAGTAAATTTCGCCACCAGCACAACACTCCTGCTGACAACGAATGTATAGGTTGCATCCGTGCTCACAGGTGTAGCATCGTCACCAACGAACCAACCGACAAACTCATAACCCTCGTCGGGGGTTGCCACAACCTCAAGGCTGTTTCCTTTAAGTATGGTCACCACTGAACCGACGTGGTTGGTAATCGCAACCTTGCCATTGCCATCACACTCAACAACAATTTCGCAAATAGGAGAATCCATCTCATTATCGTTTTCGTCACAAGAGACAAGAAGTGTCGAAAAAGCGACAACAAGTCCTAAAAGAAGTGAGAAATGCCTTTTCATAATTTACCTGAATTAATTTGTTAATTTAAGTTATCTTCGCGAATGTATGAAGTTTAAACTAACAAAACAATCAGATACTGTTTATTTTTTTCACCAAGTTCTTATAGAGCCTATTAAAGCCAATAATTGTTTTATTCATATACCTCAGCCCTTGCAGGCAGCGGACACGGCACGCCGTGTCCCTACGGAGGAGCACTGTTTGTAGCAATTGTTACAAAGTGACAGAGGTTTGCAGCTCTCTCGTCGCTTCGCTCTGTCGAGAATGACATTGTCCGTTACTTGTTATTTCGACCGCAGGGAGAAATAACAAAGATGTTTTAGAGATACTTCGCTTCGCTCAGTATGACACTGTCAAAAATCTCTTTCATCTTCCATCTTTCATCTTTCATCTTTCATCTTTACTCTTTGCTCTTTGCCCTGAAATGCACTGCAACCGCGACAACCAGCGTCAGCACTCCGCCAAGGATATAAGCCAACGTGCGGTTCTCCATTCCACACATCATCGGCGAGATGAAGATATACGATGAGCAGACATATGTCATTATCAGTGCCGGCAGAAGGCTGATGACAACAGGCTTGCCCTTTTGCGACAGGTAGACGGTAATGCACCATAGCGTTATAACGGCAAGAGTCTGGTTGCACCAGGCGAAATAGCTCCATATTGTCTGGAACGGCAGGGCGAAGATGATGAAGAGTGCGGCTATGAACAAAGGAACTGACACAGCTATTCTCTTGCTTAGCTTTTTCTGCCCGATACCGAACATATCGGCTACGATGAGCCTTGCACAACGGAAGGCTGTATCGCCCGATGTTATTGCACAGCCGATGATGCCTACAAGCACGCAGGCTGCAAGCCAGTTGCTCAGTGTGGCATCGGTTATTATGCCCACAAGCTTTGCAGCACTGCCTCCGTTGAGTGCAATGGCATTGTTAAGCCCCTCGACACCGCCCCAGAAGGACATTCCGATGGCTGCCCAGATGAGCGCAACAATGCTCTCTGTTATCATTGCGCCGTAGAAGACACTGCGGCTCTGCTTCTCGTTTGTCATACAACGTGCCATCATAGGCGACTGCGTTGCGTGGAAGCCCGACAAGGCACCACAGGCTATGGTTGTGAAGAGCATCGGCACGATGGGGAATTTTTCAGGGTCGGCTATCCCATTGGCCAGCGATGTGAGTTCGGGGATAGTATATTTGTCGCTATTGGTAAAAAGCACGAAGAGGATGCTCACTGCCATCAGCAGCAGTGCGATGCCGAATAGCGGATATATGCGCCCTATTATCTTGTCAATGGGCAGCAGTGTGGCAAGGATGTAATATGCAAGTATCACTGCAAGCACCGCAAGCAGCTCCCACGACATTGAGCCGAAGGCTGTGCTCTCGAGCGATGGCGCCGACACATTCGATGCTATGAGCTCGGCTGGCTGCGACATAAACACCGCACCCACAAGCACCATAAGAAGCAACGAGAAGAGGCGCATAAAGAGTTTTGTGCCGTTGCCGAGGTGTGTGCCGACAATTTCGGGAAGGCTTACACCGCCGTTCTTCAACGATATCACACCGGCGATGAAGTCGTGCATCGCACCCATAAAGACACCGCCAAGGGTTATCCACAGAAAGGCAACAGGGCCGTACGCGGCACCGAGGAGTGCTCCGAAGATGGGGCCGAGGCCGGCGATGTTGAGCAGCTGGATGAGAAACACTCTCCAGCGCGGCATTGGTATATAGTCGACACCGTCGTACATTGTCTTCGATGGCACGGGGTTCTTCTCATCGATACCGCACACCCTTTCGAGGTAGCGCCCGTAGGTGAAGTAGGCAGTGACAAGCACTGCAAGGCATATAATGAACGTTATCATAGCAATGTGTTTTGTTTCAGGGTTATCCTGTCGCCGTTGATAGCTATGCGCTCTTCGTCGCACATCTCCCGCAACAGGGCTTTAAGGGTGGCGCTTTGCAGCCCGAGGGCTTCGAGCTCGGAGAGCGCGTGCTGCTTGCCGTCGGCAAGCAGCTGCATAAGCGCATCGACCGGCAATGGTAGCGAAGAGCTATTCTTCGCACGTTCGCCGGCACACACATCGCAACAGCCACAGGGGGCAGAGCCCTTCTCGCCAAAATAGTCGAGGAGCATTGCACTGCGGCAGCGGCCTGTTGATGTGGCGTAGCTTATTATGGAGTTGAGCCTGTCTCCGAAGACTGCACGGCGCTCGTCGTAGACCGTACGCTCGAAACGAAGCTCGCTGCCAAGCACTCGATGGCGCGTAAAGGTTATTATAGGGCACTTCTTCGACGGGGCATACTGCACAAGACGCTTGCTGTGCAGCGAGACGAGAATCTCGTACATACGGTGGCGCGACAGCTTGGTTATGCGCGAGAGGTAGCGCTCGTCGATAAAGGCGTAATCGGTGAAAAGACCGCTATAGTTGCGCAGTATGGCATTGATGAGCAGTTCGTAATCGGCAGGCAAGCCCTTGAAGCGGTAGAGGGCATCCTTGTCGACAATGAAACGCACACGCGAGGAGTACTCCATCTCCTCGACATATTCGATGTAGCCCATTCGGGTGAGCAGGCGCAGTGCACTGTCTGTCTGCAACGTGGGACGGTGATATTTCTTGCAGAAATCGCCCAACGAGAACTCGAAGGTGCAGTCAAGACCATCCCCCAATGCCATATTGTAGTAGTAGCAGAGCTCATCGTATATATCACGGATAAAATCCTGAGGGGGGTAGTTGTCGGAGAGACGACGCGACACTGTCTGCTTGTCGATGCGGCTGAAGAGTGTCACGGCATAGGCCTTCTCGCCGTCGCGGCCGGCACGGCCTGCCTCCTGGAAATAGGCCTCGATGGAACTTGGCAGGTCGATGTGCACCACCAGACGGACATCGGGTTTGTCGATACCCATCCCGAAGGCGTTGGTGGAGACCATAACACGGGCGCGACCGCTTTTCCACGCATCTTCCTTGGCATCCTTGCTATCGGGCGAGAGGCCTGCGTGGTAATACTCGGCTGTGATGCCGTTGGCCGTTAGGAAATCGCACACTTCCTTGGTTTTCTTGCGGTTCTGGGTGTATATTATCGCAGAGCCGTCTACACGACCGAGGATGTGAAGCAGCTCACTTGCCTTGTTCTCGGTGTGACGCACCACATAGGCGAGGTTCGTGCGCGCGAAACTCATCCTGTAGCAGTTCCGCTCGCGGAAATTGAGCTGCTGCTGTATATCCTCGACCACCTCGGGAGTAGCCGTAGCGGTGAGTGCAAGCAGCGGAGCCGTGGGGAAGATATCGCGCAACTCGGCTATGCGCCTGTAGGCCGGGCGGAAATCGTGCCCCCACTGCGATATACAGTGCGCCTCGTCGACCGTTATCATAGTGACATTGACACGCCTTATCTTCTTTAGAAAAAGTTCTGAACCGATGCGCTCGGGTGATATGTAGAGGAATTTATAGTCACCGAAGATGCAGTTCTCGAGCGCTGTGACCACCTCGCTTGTCTTCATACCGGTGTATATAGCCAATGCCTTGATGCCACGGCTACGAAGGTTTGCTACCTGGTCTTTCATAAGTGCTATCAGCGGTGTGACAACGATGCACAGCCCCTCACCGGCAAGCGTGGGCACCTGGAAGGTGATACTCTTTCCGCCACCGGTAGGCATAAGGCCGAGGGTGTCCTGCCCCCGGCCTATGCTTTCGATTATATCGCGCTGTATGCCACGAAAATCGTCATAGCCCCAATACCTTTTAAGGATTTCGCGATATTTCATCGGCCTTTAGCGTGTTGCCTTGGTATTGATGCTCTCTATCTGCAGCTGCACCTCTCCGTGCTTGTAGGTGTTGTCCTCGAGGGTGTAGCAGATGTCGAACGACTGCTTCGACTTGATATATTTTGCCTGACGGCTCTGCCCGAAAGCTATGCCGTTGAGGATAGTATTGGACTTGTTGTCGACAAGTTCGAGCTTGATGTGCTCCTGGCGACGACCCACGACCTTGCTTGTGCCATAATCGCACACGTTACGGGTACAGAAGACGGGCTTGCTGTTCTCGGGGCCGTGGGGTGCGAATTTTTTCAAGTCGTTGAAGAAACGGCGGCTTATCTGCTGGAACTCGAGCTCGGCATCTATCTCAATGACGGGTGCTGTCTGCTCGGGCAGTATGTTGTCGGTTACAAAACTCTCGAAACGCTCGGCAAAGGCCTCGATATTCTCGACTTTGAGCGAGAAACCTGCGGCGTAGGTGTGGCCGCCGAAGTTATCGAGCAGGTCG
>CALBKR010000174.1 GCA_937896105.1 uncultured Bacteroidales bacterium | reverse complement strand
CGAGTAGCCACGCGCCTCGAAGGTGTTGCGGATACCGCCATTGGGGAACGACGAAGCGTCGGGTTCCTGCTGAATGAGCAGCTTGCCCGAGAACTCTTCGAGCACACCGCCCTTTCCGTCGTGTTCAATGAAGGCATCGTGTTTCTCGGCTGTTGTCTCTGTGAGCGGATGGAACCAATGGGTGTAGTGTGTCGCACCATTCTCTACCGCCCAGCGCTTCATACCCTCGGCTACACTGTCGGCAATAGAGCTGTCGAGCGGAGCATCGTTGTCGATGACATCGATAAGTTTGTTATAGACCTCTTTGGGAAGGTACTTGAACATCTTTTCCCTATTGAAGACCTTTGCTCCAAAATAGTCCGACGGACGCAATTCGCTATCGGGCACCTCGACGGCTTTTTTTCCGAAGGCTGCCGAAATGACCTCAAATCGTAGTTTTGACATTATATTGTGTTTTAGTTATCTTTTTGTTAATTTTAATACGAGTGCAAATATAACAGCATATACGCACAAGACAAAGGAATTTTATAAAAAAGGAAGTCGTTTTCACAAGATTCGCACTATACACAAGAGAAAAAAAGAAAAAAGGAAGACATTTTGCATACAAACCACAAAAAGCCACACTGTAATCAGAAATAATGAGCCTAAACAAGAAATTATCGTTTTGCAAGCAAATAGGCTGTTTTATTTTCTTTTAGTCAAACAACAAGTAACAGTGCAAGAGAGGATAAAAGAAACAGAGATTTTGAATATAAAATGGTAAACTTACGGCTTACATAAGAAATATGTTCTTAGAAATTTATACAGTTTCTTAAAAAAAGTTATAAAAAAACAATGCCATTAATAAATAATGGATAACTTTGTGGGGAAATGCAGGAATTGCTTTCAAAGGGGAAACACAATAACCAACAACAAATATTATGCTCAAGCAAATTATCAATGCAAAAATCCTTACTCCACAAGGTTGGTTGAAGGATGGTTCGGTCATCATTAGAGACAACAAGATTCTTGAGGTGACAAACTGTGACCTCGCCGTAGTGGGCGCAGAAGTCGTTGACGCAAAAGGTATGTATGTAGTACCCGGCGGTGTAGAGATTCACATCCACGGCGGTGGCGGATGCGACTTTATGGAGGGAACTGAAGAGGCTTTCCGCGGCGCCATCAAGGCTCATATGAAGCACGGAACGACAAGTATATTCCCCACACTCTCTTCTTCGACAGTTCCTATGATTGAGGCTGCAGCCGAGACTTGCACGAAGCTGATGGCAGA
>CALBKR010000173.1 GCA_937896105.1 uncultured Bacteroidales bacterium | reverse complement strand
GGTATTGATCCGGACATGCGGCGCTGTGAGGCGCGGAAGTGCGGCCACGAGGGGCGTTTGATGCTTGACAGCTGAACAAAGTAGAACGGCATTTCGGGATTATTCCATGTGCGGCGCCAACAGTCGACAAGTGTGGGGAATATTGTCTCGTGCAACTCTACATTGTGCGCGTTCGATTCACCCTGATACCATATTGCACCTTGGATTGGATAGCATGCGATAGGCGCAATGCCGGTCTCGTAGAGGTAGCAAGGCTCGTAAGGGTGGCGTTGCAACTTGTTTGTGCTCTTAGCGATATTCTGGGCTGCGCGTCCGCGGCACCAGTCCTGTATCATATCATTCTCGCGCCAGTTGTAGAGGATATCCACCAGCGTGGGGTTGAACTCCAATGTCTTGCGGTCTATGAAGGCTTCGGCAGGCGCTCCGCCAACGGCATTGCATATAAGGCCTATGGGTACTTTCAACGAGTCGGCAAGCATAACGCCGAAATGGTATGCTACAGCCGAAAAGTCACTCACGTTCTGTGTGTCTTGCATCTGCCACACTGTGGGCTTGTAGTACTCGTGGCGGTTGAGTGCCGAGAGGCTTGCGCTGTCCCACTCGATATTGTCGGTAACAACACACGGTTTCATATCATAGAGGCGTATATCCTTCCCCTCTACATTTGCAAGGCTCTGCTCCTTGTGCGAGCTCTCCTTGACCATAAAAGCCATATTCGACTGTCCCGAGCAGAGCCACACCTCGCCGACAACGATGTTTTCGAACGATAGCTTCGCCTTTCCGCACTCAACAGTGAGCTTGTAGCTCTTGCCGTCGGCCTTCATTGCATCGAATGTGACCTCCCAGCAACCGTCGTTGCCTGTCGTTGCTTTTCTCTTCTGCCTGCCGAGCTTCACGGTTATCTCATCACCGGCGTTTGCAGTTCCGCTGACAGTGAAGGGCTTGCGCTGCTGTATCACCATATTGTCGCTGTATATCGCAGGCAGCTGCAGGCCGCCGAAATCATCCGTTATTGCCGAGTAGACCTGCTTGGCAATAATGGCTGCTCCCTCGGGGTTGGGATGCAGTGCGTCGGGCATCAGGTCGGGGCGGCTGTATAGGTAGCGGTTCAGGTCTATGAGTTCATAATTGCCGTGCTGTGCAACTTTCTCAATCTCCTCTTGTATTTGCCAGTACCAGTCGCGTGTGCCGCTTTTGAAACGGCGGTGCCAATGGAAAATAGGTGTCATACGGCACACAAATATCTGCGGCTTGCCTTCGGGGTGCGCCTCCTTGAAACTGTCGATTATAGCGGTGTAGTCGGAA
>CALBKR010000172.1 GCA_937896105.1 uncultured Bacteroidales bacterium | reverse complement strand
AACCGCCATAACGGCTGCCCATACCTGCAGCCAATACAAAAAGTGTAGGTTTCATATTTAAAATATTAAAGTTAATTAGAAGTTTCAGTCAATTTATGCCGCAAACAGGCATACCGTTCAAAGGTACAACTAATTATTTAATTTATGCAAAAATTATGAGAAAAAATGCCGCAAGCCACAAAGCAGGCTGTAGCGGCATCACTTGAAGAGATGATATAAGAGATCGACAAGCAGCAGAAAAAGCCAGGCAGCGGCAAGCAACAGCGCTGCCCTCGCTACCTTGTAAGCCACAAAAAAGGCTGCAAAGGCAAGGAACAGGACGAGCAGGGTGCGCAGGACTATCACCTCAAAACCATTCGCTACACATACACTCTCACAAACCACAAAGCCCGACAGGATGACAAGCACGCCCAAAGACGGCAGCATATCCAAACCGGCAAGAAAGGGAAGAAGCTCCAGCACCCACCCCGTAGTTCCGAGCATTGCCCCCATCAGCAGCGACAACACAAGCACCGCTGTGGCAAAACAGGGGTTACTATTCACATCATCACCCCATAAGGCCTTTTCGATATACCATACAGCCCGTGTGTATTTTTTTATGTCTTCTATCATATAGATACAAACTTTTCGGCATTCTTGTACAGGAATGCAAGACCATATATTATAAAGAGAACTGCAAGCGCCACAGCCACCACATACCTGTTCAGCGGCGAGAGCGACGCCTTGACAACACCCGCATCCTCGCGTTGCTCAACGAACAGTGGCGAGAATACAAAATATCTCACCGCCACACAACGTATAATGTTCATCAGCGAAGCTGCAAGCAGATACACGGGCGAGCTCTCGGGCTGCATAGCAGTTGTGGCTGTTTCGGGGATAAAACGTTGCCACATAGGCGCGTAGAAGGCCACAAAGCTGAGGATGTAGGAGATGTATATGAACAGCACCCACGAGCGCTCGTCGGCACCGAGCCTCTTGTTACCGAGCAACAGCGACCAGGCATAACAGCACAGGACAGTAAAGAGCAGGAGTGCCGAGTTGCCGAGCACATCGACCACGAAAGGACGCTCACCCGGGGAGAGATAGGACTGCAGCCAATAGACCGCCATGTACAGTTCGGCAACGGCAAGCAGCACCAGCGCCACGCGCACCGACCTGTCGGCCGCATAACGTAGCAGAAGCAGAAAGGCAAGCAATGAGAGGAAAGCCGCTATGAGTTCTATACTGATATTGGCACGGAAGGCAGCCACAGCAGCATCGCCATCGAGTTGCAGAATTGCATCAAGCAACGACGACAAGGCACTGCCCGCACCTGTGAGTGACAGTAGCGCCGGCAACATAAGCAACAACATTGCAGCGACACGCACTCTCTTGAACATTCTTTTTCCTTTAGTTACCATCACTGCAAAAATAGTGAAAAAGGGAGTAAAAATAAAGCAACGGGCACCAATAATATCAATTGAACAAAAAATTGATGGAGAAAACTTTGCCAATATGAAAAAAAAGAGTAATTTTGCAAGCTGAAAAGCGCAAAGTCAAAAATAGATTAAACATATAAAAAATATAAGACGATGAAAAGAACATTCCAACCCTCTAACAGAAAGAGAAAGAACAAGCACGGTTTCCGTGAGAGAATGGCTACAAAGAATGGCCGTCGCGTTTTGGCAGCCCGTCGCGCTAAGGGACGTGCAAAGTTGACCGTTTCGGACGAGTACAACGGCAAGAAGAAGTAATTGCAATACAGGCAGCAGCCTGTCAAGATAGATTTGCAACGCAAAGCGGTGAACAGTTACTGTTCACCGCTTTGCGTTTATGACAGGATTGGGCAAATCACGTTTCCCCGAAAATTCAGAACACCATATTACCCGGTTTCCCCGAGATTTGAAAGACAACTATCCTTGCAAGGAGAGCCATCTACTTATATAAACAAGAAGAAGGTGACCCAAATGACATGAACCCCGAAAGTTAGACAAAAAACTTTCGGGGTTTTGTTATGTCT
>CALBKR010000171.1 GCA_937896105.1 uncultured Bacteroidales bacterium | reverse complement strand
ACAGGTAACAGCGCGTCCCCTTGTAACAGATGTATCTAACCCTAATTACACTATATTAAGTAACGATGGTAAGAGCGAGATGATTGTGCTTCTTATGGAGGACGGTGCTCTTGGTAATGGCGAGGATGTAGATATTATTGTTGACAACTCAACAAGAGAGTACCCCATAAATGTTACAATATCGCCAAAATACACCGAGTTGCCATCGGCAATGTACAGCTATTTCGAGACTCCGGGTGAATTGTTTAACGTTACTCTCGAAAATACCTCGGGCGAGGATATTCCCGTGTGTATGCTGCTGCAATATTTCAAAGGAAATTGGGGTGTTACAGCTGCGCCTGCACGTCAGCACACAAATAAGTTTATAGATATTCCAGCGGGTGAGACGATTGTGCTCTCCGAGGAGCAGATAAACGAGCTTGCGGGTGGGTACGACTTCGATACCGATGTCATTGCCTTCAAAGCAAAGACCGGATTTATAATGGGCAAGCCAACGAGCGAGCACTTCAGCGAGAAGGTCGATACAGCTTTCTTGCGCGTATGTAGTTACACCGGTGGTAAGCCGGTGTTACGCGAGAAAATCATTGGTAAGGGGCGGGCCGAGTTTAATACTAATCCCAATGTGCTCAATGGCGAGATGTTCAACATAACATTCGAACCCAAAATGCCCATTCTGCCGGCCGATGCCAAGCACTATTTCACCAAGCCTTCGCGCATCTTTAAGTTAAAGATAAAGAGCCTTGCTCCCAATGCAATACGTGTGTTCCCGACACTTCAGATTGGAAAGGGCACCGGGGGCAGCGATGATATTGATATATATAACGGCAACTATTTCGGCGACGTCAAGCGTATGGCCGATAACTATTTAACCTTTAATCCCGGCGAGACAAAGACACTTACCGACGAAGAAATCGACCGTTTCTTCGGTGGTTTCACGGAGGTAAAGTGTAGGATAGATGGCGAAAAGAGTGTTATCAACGATTTTTCTACGATAGAATTCGAAGAACAGATATATACCAATCTGATGCTTCTTGATTACGACCGGCTCAGTATGCTCAACCTTAATGAGGAGTCGGCATCATCGGCACTGCTTATGCAGTATGAACAGTCTCATCAGGTCTCACCAGATGTAAAGTTGGGCGATGTTGACATTCTTATCGAACCTGTCAAAGACTATCCCGTAAATGGTGATGTGTATATTAAAGACCCGGGACGTATGTTTAATATAGTCCTTACCAACCTCACCGATAAAGACCTTAAACTTATTCCCGGTATCACATACGAGAACCGCGAGATAGACGAAGAGCTCTACTCCTATTCTGCGGCAAAGTTCTTTAATGAGAAACCCGAGTTTGTGCTTCGCGCCAAGGAGAAGAAAATTCTCGACCGCAATTTCCTAAAGCAATTCTGTGGCGACGAGACAGCCGTGCGTCATATTCATTCCACCGATGAGAACGAGTTCAACTTTACCGATTTTGACGATATTATCACAACCGAGGATGCCAACCATATGAAATTCATCCTCGTCAATGCCGACAGTGTAAGAGCTATTCCACAAGGTAGTGAGAACCGTTCGGAGCGTTTGACTGTCGCTACTATGCAGCACGATTTCTGGGCCAATCCCGACTATGTCCTATATGACCTTGATATAGAGATAAAGCTTAAGATGACCCCTATGCCCTATAATACAAGGGCCTACTTTACTAAACCCGAGCAACTCTTCGAGGTGTGGCTCTCGAATACAAGCGACAAAGACCTTGATATTATCCCTCTTATAAAATACAATTTTAATGGCGACGAGGATGTAACGTATGTCTCAGGCTCATATTACGACCCCGATGTTCCTATTATAACCATTGGGGCAGGAGACAAGAAGCAGATGAATAATGAGTATGTCAACAAATTCTTTGCCGGAAAGAAGTTTTATAAGATGGTTGAACAAGAGAGTGGCGGCCCCGAGCGTCTCGATTACAATATTTTTAATGCCGATAAGGATATTGTATTAGACCCCGAGTTGTTTACTAAGGTGGAGTTCGTAGCATTAAACCCCACCTACCTGGATGCTTTAGGTACAGATGCGCCACTCATAGATTTCTATCAGGGTACAGGTGAACTTGGTTTCCAAGTATCATCGACAGTGCGTCTCGATGATGTAAGCCTAACAGTAAAGCCAAAGATGCAGCCTCTGCCTGCCGATGCCAATCTCTATTTCAACAGCCCCGGAACGCTGTTCGATATAGAGCTTAAGAATAATACTCTGCACGAATATAAGGTTATTCCAAATATAATGTATCTGTTCGATGAGTTTGGTTCGTACTACGGTTCGGTATATGACGACAAACGTCTCGAAAAATTCGTTACCCTTGCTCCGGGCGAGATTAAGCAAATAACCGCGTCCGACCTTAACGCCCTCTGTGGCAGCCCCGATACCATAAAGTGTTTCGAGGCGCGTCTCGATGGCTTTGTCGAGAAGCCTATCCCCGATATAAATGAGATTCTTAACCTTGAGGCCTTCAATCAGGTCGAGGTAATTGCTTACTGTGTCGATTCGTTAAAGTCGCTTCCCAAAGAGATGGAAGACCGCAAGACACGTGCAATGCTCGGTGGAGGAAAGTCCGATTTTATCGCTAAAAACATACAATTCGAGGAGGTAGTTGTAACAATTGCTCCTAAGGCCGATGCCGATTTTCAACCCGAGCCCGAGAAGTATTTCGAGAAGCCGGGCGACCTGTTCGAGGTTACACTGCTTAACGTAACCAACGAAGAGCAGAAAGTAAATCTTCGTCTTACATATAATCATCAGTATTTCATTGATAAGCCCGACAGTGTCATTACACTAAAGCCCGAAGAGAAGCTCAAACTATCGGCTGCACGTCTGAATAATATCTGCGGATACGATATTTTCAGCTATGGTGCTCCTTTGTTCGAGTGCGACTCGCTTGGTAATGTAAAGAAAGAGAAACCCGACGCAACGGACATTAAGATTCCAAAGGGCGATAACACCGTAACGGCTCTTGTATGGAAAAAACTCATAGAGGACGAGCTTAAACCCGAGGAGTTTAAGGTCGATTCGGTATCGGTGTGCGATACCATCTTCCAGCCTGCATTGCGCGATGTGTGGATTGGCGAGTATCGTCTCACCCTCACCGATTTTGAGAAAATTACAGGAAAAGACCCCGACCAAAAGGAAGCAGGCAACGACTGCTTTAAGGGTAAGGGACACGTACACACCACAATTATGGGCCTCCCTGTTCGTATTGCAGTAGAGTACGATAGTATATATATTGATAATGAATTGCAGCGCGTAGTAAAGAATAATGTACGCTCAATAACCGAGGAGAGTGCACACGTGCCGCTGGACATATTTAAAGAGGAATTCGTGAAGGAGCTCGAAAAAACCGATAAAGAGGGAGCCGAGGCTAAGGTCGACCAGTTCCTTAAGGAGAGTAACGTGGGCGCATTCTACACCTATGTCATAGGTAATGCAATGCAGACAATTGGTAAGATTGACTCGGCTGCGGTGGTGAAGCTTCCGTTGGGACTTACCGTACCTCTTGATAAGGAACTTGAGTGTCCTGCCACAATTCAGCTTGCTCAGATGGAGTTTACTCCCGTAGATGCCAATATGGATCTTATTGGTGAGTTTGTGCTTCCCGAAAGTCCCGAGCCCGAGATGCTCGCATATAGCGATATTCTAATCTTCGCAGCACGTAAGCTTTCGACATCGCCCGAGGAGTTTATGCCAAAGAGCGGTTCGTTGGGCCTTGTAAAGGACTTTAGATTAGAGGACCCATCATCCGACTTTGTCTTTACATTTAAGGCGCCTACCAACCAGGATTACAGCAAGGCTACCGATGGTTGTTTCATCGCTTGGGAGAATGGAGGATTTAAGGAGATGTGCGCAAGTATATCGATGAATATACCTTCGTCTAAGATAGTAAAGGATAATGGAAAAGACCCTATTGACCCTAACGTGCATCCCGAGGTTACACTGACAGCCTTTATTGCCGATGCCGAGGACTGGTTCGCACCCGTGAAGATGGACCCCTTCCAGATAACAAGTGCTCCGGGCTATACCTTCAGTGCAGTGGGCGACTCGGTGGGTATTGTGTTCGACCGCTCGAAGCGTCGTACCCCGGTAGGAATAAAATTCCCTGCTAATTACGACTACGACAAGGATGGTCTGGGGCTTACTGCCGACCCGGGTAAAAACGAGCAAGCCTACAACGAGTGGCAGGGCTTCTATTTCGAAGAACTCAGTTGTAAACTGCCGAACTTTGTCGAGCTTGACGACGAGGGCGACTCACGCGTTAAGATTGCTGTCAATAACATTATATACGATGAGTCGGGATTCTCTATGGGAGTAGAGGTCGATAGTCTGCTCAATCGTGGAACACCAAAGGTGGGCGGTTGGCGTATTACCATAGACAAAATATATATGAATGTTAGGCAGAACAACTTTGGCGATGCCGGATTCAATGGCCGAATAGAGGTTCCGCTACTATATAAAAAAGGTACAAAGGATAAGGCAAAGATTGGCTATAAGGCCGATATAGCTTCAATTGACCACGGTGCAAAGAAAGGTCTTGCCGTGAACTTCGCTATGCAGCAGGTTGAGGACTCTATAAGCCTCGACTTTATGCTGGCTAATGTCAATTTCTACAAAGACAGTACCTATTTTAATATAATCTATTGCGACACTCTGCCCAAAGAGAAACAGACCCTTGTGGAGCTGTGCCTCGATGGTGATGTCGAGATTACCTGTACCGAGAGCATCGACTTTAAACTGCCTGCTATCCCGTTCGAGAATATGCGTATAGCAAACTTCGAGAAAGGTGAATTAGATAAGAATAAAGGCAAGAAAGATGAGAAGAGCAATAAAAAAACCGAGAGCAAGTCTTTAAAAGACCCGTCGGGTGATACCGACTTCCACACAGGACGCTGGGCTTTGGCAGGCGACCCGGGCGAGGACGAGGGTAGCTTCTGGGGAGGAATGCCTATCGTCCTTGAGAAAATTTCTATGGAGGTGGGCGACGGTGCAGAAGAACTTGGATTCTACATCGAAGGTGGTATTGTGGTAATGGGTAACAAGAAATTCGGTCTTGGTGCCACCGCAGGACTAACAATATGGTCGAAGATTGATTGGGAAGAGATGGCCCTATCGTACGACCGTGTTGAATTCAATACAATGCACGTCGAGGGACAGTTTGCAGGAATGGTATCTGTGGTGGGCGACCTTACCGTGGCCGAGGAAGAGGAAAAATCGGGCTTTGATGCCGAACTCGAGATTAAGGTAAAGGGCCTCTTCGAGATGGATGTTGCAGGAGGATACTATAAAATACAAAAGGGCGATGAGGAGTTTAAACTCGACGATGCCGATGAGAAGAAGGATAAATACTATCACGCCGGATTCTTTGTTGCCGATGCCAAGCTTCCGCCTATCCCAATGGGCCCTGTATCATTGAAAGGCATATCGGGTGGTTTCTTCATCAACTACTCGGTTCCAATGTCGGCGCTTGATGGAACAGATGACTTTGTTACTACTCTTAAAGAGAATCTGAAACCGAAATATAAATCTTACGGTGGTATGTTCGGTGTCAACCTTGTTGTGGGCGAGGAGACGCTTATCAAGGGAGATGCCACTATGCTACTGATGATTGATATTCAGAAGGATGGTGTACGTTGTCCGGGATTACTGTTCCAGGGTAATGTAGCCGCGTTGTGTGCACCCGACTCGGACGAAGGGCTTATAAACTCCAAGATTACAATTCTTTACGAGGATACTACAACTCCCGACCTAACCGACGAGGAGATGCAGACAATGAGCAAGGCTGATATAGCAGCTAACCTCGAAAAGAAGAAAGAGGAGCATAAACTCTTCCGTCTAACTATAACTGTGGATGCTGATATGGCAGGAGTCTATAAGCAGTTTACAGGCGAGGAGTTGCAGATTAAGAATCCAATGGTGGGGCTCGAGGAGTTCGACCAGAAGAAGGCCGATGGCGAGAATCAAGGCGAGCAGAACAACACTGACTCTTCGGCAGGAGCAGCCGAGAGCAAAGGCTATGTTAAGGCGGGTGCAAGCGCAAGCATAGGCCTCGAGCTCGAGGTGAGACATTATCCCTCGCAGGATAAAACCTTCTGGCACTTGTACGTTGGAGAACCCGACGAGAGCAAGCGTTGCCGCATCACATTCATTGATTTTGAGGTTGGACGTAAGTCGCCCGTAGGACTTTGGGCAAAGCTCTATGCCAATGCTTATCTGTGCTTGGGCAACGAGCTTCCCGGCGATGGTCAGTTGCCACCGCTCCCCGAGAAGGTTGTCGAGGCGCTTGGTATGAAGGGTGCAGACGGTAAGGTGGATAACAGCCTCAAAGGTAAGATTGCGGCTGCCCGTGAACAGACAATGAAGGGCGGCCCCGCAGGTGGTATCAACGGTGGTATTATGCTTGGTGCTGCCATCGGTGCCGAGATTGGCTGTAACGCCGTATTTTGCTATGCCGAGGTAGAGGGAATGTTGGGCTTCGACCTTATCCTCAAACAGTATAAAGAGGGTATCAAATGTTCCGACGGTCGTCGTGCGGGCGGTAAGAATGGTTTTTATGCAACAGGACAGTTCTATGCTATGCTCAAGGGCGAGCTTGGACTTATGATTAACTTGTGGATATTCGAGGGTAAAGTGCCTCTTGTGGATATGACATTGGGTGCTCTGTTGCAGGGTGGCTTCCCCAACCCCACTTGGGTATATGGCCGTCTGCGTGCAAAGGGTTCGGTACTCGGTGGTCTTATTAAGTTCTCGTCAACAATTGAGATGAAGGCGGGTAAGATATGTGTTCCCGAGATGGGCAACCCGCTTGACGATATAAAGGTGTTCGGTGATGTGAATCCCGGCGACGAGGATATTGAGATTGGTTGGGCCGACAAGAGTCTTGTATCGTGCTACGGAAAGTCAACCTTTACAACCAATATGAAGATTGGTAAGGTACTTACTCTTGTAGATGAGGGCGAGACAATGCAACGTGCAGGAATGGATGGCGATGGTAACAATGTGCTTCGTAAATATGTATTCTATCTCGATAAGCAGTTCCAGCTTTGTAAATATGACGAGTCGGACAATACAAACGACGACCGTACGAATATCACTACTTATGTAACACATATCAATCCCACTTACGACCAAGAGAATTATGAGATACAGCTTGGTGCTTTACAGCCCCGCACACTTTATCGCATTAAGCTGCGCGGTACCTGTAAGGAGATTGTAGATGGTAAGGAGGTTAATCCTATCTACAAGGATACAATCACGGGAAAGAAAGTACATCGCGAATTTGAAGATAAGCGTTATGTATATTTCCGTACCGATAAGCTCAGCGACGATATAAATAAGGAGGTGGCAAACTATCTGCCTAACCTCACTCCCTTTACACAGACTCTTGACGAGGTTACACAACCCTCGTTTATGGAGATGCACGAGCGTCCCGACTATTGGCTGAATCCCGACCACGAGTTTGTGGCAAGCATAAAGGTGTACGACAGTAAAACAAATACTTACGTATTCCCCGATGCTCGCGACGGATTGCGCAAGGGACAGATTACAAAGTACGATAACTTGCAGGTTGTAGAGATTGTGGAGCAGGGTATCGACGAGAGCAACAATAACTTTAAGTTTGCTACAGTAACTCTTCAGAATCCTGTGCCAAGAGAGTATTTCAAGGTATCGGACAAAGTACGTTTCGAAATAAGACGTATCAACCGCGCACAACTCGATTCGTATATGGATATGGTAGAGGAGAGCTACAAGAGCATCTTGGCACTTACAAAAGAGGATATGGCCGAGTATGAGGCGCAGCTCGATGCAATGGATGCCACTATTGCCGAGGGAGACAAAAAGGCAGGCGACAAGAATACGAATCAGGCTATACGCGACCTCTATAATTACTATAAAGAGATGAGCGACCTTTATGGCGAGAACGAGGCCGAGCAACGTATGAAGGAGTACAAAGAGGAACTCAAGGCAAATACATCTGCTTTTGCCGAGGTTGTCTATACTCAGGATTATAAATATAACGGACAAGCATCGTTCCTCGATTATGTAACAAAGAGCGATAATTGGAGCTATTCGGGCGGTGATGCAAACGATACAAATACATCGACTCTCTATTGCCAAATGGAGGATATTGTAACCAAAGAGGAGGCGGCTATGGTCGTCGGTGGCTATGACCCCAATGCTGTATATGGCTTTAGAACAACAGAGAACCGAAGCAATAACCCCTATTTTGCGTTGAACTATTGGAATTCAACAGCGGCTGTCTGGCGTGCTCCTAAGTACGACCTATGCAGCCGTCCATTCGACGAGTGCAACTTCTCGGGTTCTACCTCACTGTCGTATAACCTTACTTATCCATATCTGCGTAACGGTATTTCCGAGGGTAGTAAGTATAGCGATACGCAGTATGAGGTTGGACTTAACCCCAAATTTGCTGTCGATTGGTTTAAATTCGATGATATGACAACCTATACGGGCGGTGCATTGGGTAAGAAAAAGATATTCAAGATAGTATGGTATGCAATATACAATGATGCTTATCTTGCACAGAATTTAGAGACTAAATTGAAGCAGTATTATAACAGTGATTTAAAATATGGAATAGATAATAATAAGAAAAAGGATATTAAAAATCTGGTTGACAGATTCGCCGACAATGGCTCGATGATACAGGTTTATTCCGACTATGTAAAGGATGGTGGATACAGTCGCGGTTCAAGGTCGTGGGTACAAATTCCACGCTGGCAGATTGCTCTTATGTATGCTGCCGATAACACCGGTAAGTATGGACTGAAGGCAAACAACAGTCGTTCGGCTACATCGTCTTATAGATATTTTACAGGTCAGTGGAGCACATTCAAAGCCGATAATTACTTGAATAGAATAAAGGAATTAAAGGTTAGAATACGTTTCAGTGACGGATATAATATTGCCGAGGCAAGCGGTAAAGGCAGGGTTGAGCCTACTAAGTTTGGTGTACGCCCAACTACGAGTGCAAAGAGAACAGCTATAATAAGCTGTAACATAAATGGTAAGGGACTGAACGGTATTACCGATAATAACATCTCTATCAATCGCGAAGAGTATGTTACCATCGGCGACCCTGTAATGCTCGAATATCTCTTAACCAATTACGATAAGAACGATGATGGCCGATTGCACATTGATGAGATGGCGGCAATAACAACGCTGAAACTCGACTTCTCGACAATCAAGGGAAAGGTTACTCGTCCTAATCAACCTGTTCCGGGCATTGTGTCGCTGGATGCTCTTAAACTTATGCCTAATCTTAAAAAGTTAGAGCTGCTTAATAATATGAATGGTGATATGTCCAATTCGGCTTATAATAAGTTCCACGCTCTTAACAAGACACTGAGATTGGACGGTAACCCAAAGCTTCAGGAGTTGACACTCGAGAAATGGTATGTCGATAGTCTGGATTTGAGATATAATACCGAACTAAGGAAACTGAATATCGATATGCGCAGTAGAAATAACAGGGTATCTCCAAAAATTACCACTGTAAGGAGTTCCGAGGGTGTAAGTTATCTTGATGTTAGCAAGTGTACAAAGTTGTGGGACCTTAGGGTTATCGACTGTTTCATAGAGAAACTCGACCTGTCCAACATTGCCACACTCGAGGTTCTTGACCTTAGAATGAACTGTCTATATAAACTCGACATAAGTGCATCGTATAAACTGTCTGAAAATTTTGTGAAAGTGGGATTCCAGACATATAAAACGGCAAAAGGCAGAGTTATAAGCACATATACCAGATATTTGGATGTTACGACATTTGGTATATCAAACTCTTCGGCCGATTATATGAACCAATCTTCGGCTAACTACAAGGCGAGATTCACAAAAGAGGCTAGCAGGGATAAAGGTGTAGGAACACTGGATTCTAACCTCTATAGCTATATGTACGATGAGGCTCAAAAGGCAAAGAAGAGTGTATTCGATTGGGCTTCGGCACAGACTACATTGAGGGTGCCCGGACTCAAGATAAAGTCTTTTAAAAATCTGGATGCTTGGATGCCTAAACTTACTCTTATAGATGTAAGCGACAACGAACTTACCGAGCTCGACCTTACAGGCTTTGCCGAGCTTAAGCAGGTATATGCCAATAATAACCGATTGGCCGATATTAAGGTGCGTGGCGATAATAATAAGATTTATTGGTTAGAGGTTAGCAACAATTCTCTCTCGTCGTTACCAATCGATGCAATGCCTAAACTCTCTCACCTTAAGTGTGCAAACAATAGCATAGATATTATCTATCCTAATGTAAACACTGAGCTTAACTATCTCGACTGTTCGAATAACTATCTGACCGAGCTTGTACTCGACAAAATGACTAAACTTACTACCCTTAAATGTAGCTATAATAAGTTAACAAATGGCAACTTCAAGATACCGGCAAACGCTAACTTACATACCTTTGAGGCGGCGGGTGCTTTGGGCGATATTGATGAGATTGACCTGAGCTCTTCGACCAATATTAGAAT
>CALBKR010000170.1 GCA_937896105.1 uncultured Bacteroidales bacterium | reverse complement strand
GTTCGCAGAGGAGATGTTGGTGCAGAGCAAGGCTGACGAGGCTTTGAAGAAGTAATTACTGCCGAAAGGTTCAAATATAAAGGAGGATAGCGAACTATCCTCCTTTTTTTGTATTTGGTAAGGGAGTTGCCCGAATAAATTCGGAATATCGGGCAACTCCTGTTGCTTTTTTGTTATTTGATTTTGTTGCAGATATCCTTCAGGGTCAGTGATATATTGGTGAAAACCCTTATCATAGCCCAATTAGCCAATGAGGAGAAGAATATGACAGCTGTTATAACGGCTCCCTGCCAACTGAATTCCCGAGTGTCTCCTGTGTAGTGGAATCCCTCGTATTCTGGTTTCTCGATAAATACGATAGTGAATACACAAAAGATGGTTACCAAGATTCCTAATGCGAACATAATGTTGGCGATTGTCCTGAGTGTATACTCCGAGCCTGATGACATATGGCTCTTGTCATTTGTGTTAACGATCTCTTCTGTGACGAATTCTTTGTTCTCTTCCATAATAGATAGTGTTTAAAGGTTTGTGTTAAAATGGTATTTGATTGTTATCCTTTGAGCCATTTGTGCTTTGCTACACTGTATATCGGCACAAAGGGTATGATTAACGGGCGCTTCCTTATATAAGCCTGGAACTCGGGGTCTTTGCCATAGACTTCCTGTTGGCGAAGCTCAAGACGGCGGGCGCCGCTGAACATTACATATACGATGCCTATGTATCCGAGTGATGCTATAACCCATTGCCCGGCTGTGCAGCAGGCGCCTATGCAGATGACAAAACTGCCGGTCCACATAAGCACCTCACCGAAATAGTTGGGGCAGCGCACTATGCGGTAGAGCCCTGTGCTCACGAAGCGGCCGGCGTCCTGTTTCTTGGCGGCGCTCTTTTGTGCATCGGCAATCATTTCAATGATTACTCCAATGGCGGCAATGGATGCGCCTATCCATGCCCACGCCTCATTTACCGGTGCTCCGTGCCCGAGGTTGTAGAGGTAGAATGTCGCGGGGCTTATCTGCCCAATGTAAAGCAGGGCACACGATATCCATATCATAAACATCGCAAACAGAGGCTTGCGTTTGGTATTGTCGGGTTGATAGAGTATCTTTTTGTATGAAGCCGACCTGCGCTCGCGTATTAGCAGGTAGCCTGCCAAACGTATGCCATAGACAAACAGTACGCCACACAATATTGCGACAGGAAGTGTTATCTCGTCAGCAAATATTATGGCTGTCGCTACTGCAAGCGCTGATATCGAAAGACCGTAGCCGATGCTGAAGAAGTAGATGAAATATATCCACCCCAATGCCGATACAAGGAATGATATTCCTAAAAGAATGTAAAGGTAGTCCATAGCTTGTTATATCTTATTGTTAACCCTGTTGGTGCAATTATAGTAAAATTTATAACAAGACGGAGTGGTTTTTGTTGTTTTTTTGATTGATGTCTTGCAGGAAAGCTCTTTTTGAGGAATGAAATGCCCCCTTTTTGTGGTTCCTTTGCAAGAAATTAGGAAACGCTGTCGCGTTTCTATCTAATTTTATTTTATATTTCGTCGGCAAGCAAGCTTTCCACTCATATAAAATAAAATTAGGAAACAATGAAATTGTTTCCTAATTTCTTGCGGAGAGGGAGGGATTCGAACCCCCGGTACCTCTCAGTACGTCGGTTTTCAAGACCGGTGCAATCGACCACTCTGCCACCTCTCCAAGGTCTTTTATAATGTGGGAATGTGGTCTTTCCCGTTTGATGGTGCAAAGGTATATCAAAAATTTGTCTTGCGCAAGAAAATCGAATAAAAAAATATATGTAGGCTGATTTTTTGCATTTGCCTTGTCGAATGATAATAATTAATGTTATTTTTGTCTTTAATGCTGTGAGAATATGTTTTTAGGAGTTCAATCAGCTTTTTAGTGCAGTTGCAGCAGGCGACTGCGTAAATTTGACCTTATAATGAAAATCGGTTTTGACGGAAAGCGCGCTGCGCAGAATTTTACAGGGCTCGGTAACTACAGCCGTTATGCGCTCGAAGCGCTTCAGCAATATTACCCCGGTGAGGAGTATCGTGTGTATATTCCAAAGGATGTTGACAATCCAAAGTTCAAGGCTATTCTTGAGGCTTCGAACGGCGCGATGGAGAAGGTGCTCCCAGTCGGCAAGATGGCGCGTAAGTTCAAGTCGCTTTGGCGTGTGTGGGGCGTGACAAAAAATCTTGCAGCCGACGGAGTGCAGCTGTATCACGGCCTCAGCAATGAATTGCCGCTTAATATACGTTCGGTCTCTCCGGCGGTGAAGAGTGTTGTCACGGTGCACGATATAATATTCAGGCGTCTGCCCGGGTGCTATCCGCCCATCGACCGCAAGATATATGATTACAAGTTCCGTCGGGCGTGCCGCAATGCCGACCACGTCATTGCGGTGAGTGAGTGCACGAAACGTGACATTGTGAAGGATTACGGCATTTCGCCCGATAAGGTCTCTGTTATATATCAGGGCTGCGATCCGCTATTTGCGCAACAGGCTACCTCCCTGCGTGTTTCCGAGGTAAAGGCAAAATATTCATTGCCTGCTAAATTCATTGTTTCGGTGGGTACTATCGAAGAGCGGAAAAATCTGCTTTCGGTGGTGAAAGCGCTCACAAAATTGGATGATGATATTCATCTTGTGGCTGTGGGGCGTCGCACTAAATATACCGCCTTGGTCGATAAATTCGTTGCCGATAATAATCTTGCTCACAGGGTGCACCTTTTGCATAATGTACCCTATCTTGACCTGCCTGTGATTTACCAGTGTGCCGATGTCTTTGCCTATATGTCGTTGTACGAGGGTTTCGGTATCCCTTTGCTCGAGGCTCTGAACTCGCGCGTGCCGGTAATTGCCGCTACTGGGTCGTGTCTTGAAGAGGCCGGCGGTCCCGGTTCACTCTACACTGCTCCGTTTGATTCCGATGCTATTGCTGCCGCTGTAAAACAGGCGCTTTTACCCGATGTCAGGGCGCGTATGGTTTCCGATGGCCTTGAGTGGGCAGCGCGTTTTTCGATGGAGCGGTTTGCGCACCAAACAATGGAGTGCTATAAAAAGGTGCTTGGGATTGGGTGACTTTTCGGCTGTTTTCAAAATTAGTCAGCTCTTTTTGCACCTATATAATATAAAATCGTTGCAAAAATGAAATAATTTAAAATTTTATAGCAATTATATTGCATTTTATAGTGTGCGGTATTTTAAAATTTATTATCTTTGCAATGCAATAAAGGGGAGGGTGTTTTACTTTCTTTGTTGACTATGAAATTTTAAACCATTGAACATATAAAAACTATGGAAATGAATCAGAAATTTAAAGATGGACTTTGGAGCAAAGAGATCAATGTAGGTAACTTTGTACATGAGAACATCACTCCATATGAGGGCGATGCTTCTTTCCTTGTAGGTCCCACCGAGAGAACTAAAGCTGTTTGGAACGTATGTCTCAAGGCTCTTGAGGAGGAGCGTGCAAACAATGGTGTGCGTGCTCTTGACAATGTGACAGTGTCTACTATCACATCGCACAAGGCCGGTTATATCGACAAGGAGAACGAGCTTATCGTGGGTCTTCAGACCGATGAGTTGCTCAAGCGTGCCATCAAGCCTTTCGGCGGTATCAAGGTAGTTGAGAAGGCTTGCCACGAGAATGGCGTTGAAGTCGATGAGAAGGTAAAGGATATCTTCTATCACTATCGCAAGACACACAACGACGGCGTGTTCGATGCATACACCGAGGAAATCCGTATGTTCCGTTCATTGGGCTTCCTTACAGGTCTGCCCGACAACTATGCACGTGGCCGTATAATCGGTGACTACCGTCGTCTTGCTCTCTACGGTATCGACCGTCTTATCGAGGCAAAGAAGGCCGACCTCAAAGGTCTCCTCAGCCCGATGACCGAGCACACAATCCGTCTCCGCGAGGAGGTTGCAGAGCAGATCAAGGCTCTCAACGAGATTAAGGTTATGGGTGAGTACTATGGTCTCGACCTCTCTCGTCCTGCTACAACTGCTCAGGAGGCTGTACAGTGGACATATATGGCTTACCTTGCTGCCGTTAAGGAGCAGGATGGTGCTGCTATGTCACTCGGTAACGTATCTTCATTCCTTGATATCTACATCCAGTACGACCTTGACCACAACCTCATTGACGAGACATTCGCTCAGGAGCTCATCGACCAGTTCGTAATCAAGTTGCGTATGGTACGCCACCTGCGTATGCAGTCTTACAATGACCTCTTTGCCGGTGACCCGACTTGGGTAACAGAGGCAATCGGCGGTCGCTTCAACGATGGCCGTACAAAGGTTACAAAGACATCGTTCCGCTTCTTGCAGACACTTTACAACCTCGGCCCTTCACCTGAGCCAAATATGACAGTTCTGTGGAGCAACGAGCTTCCCGAGGGCTTCAAGGAGTTCTGTGCAAAGGTTTCTATCGATACCTCTTCAATCCAGTACGAGAACGATACTCTGATGCGCGAGGTACGCGAGTGCGACGACTACGGTATCGCTTGCTGTGTGTCTTACCAGGCTGTAGGCCGTCAGATCCAGTTCTTCGGTGCACGTTGTAACCTTGCAAAGGCTCTGTTGCTTGCTATCAACGGCGGCCGTTGCGAGAACACCGGTACAGTTGTAGTAAAGGGCATCCCTGTTCTTTCAGGTGACCTCTTGAACTACGAGGAGGTGCTTTCGAACTACAAGAAGGTGCTTATGGAGATCGCACGTGTTTACAACGACTCTATGAACATCATCCACTATATGCACGACAAGTACTACTACGAGAAGGCTCAGATGGCGTTCATCGATACCGACCCGTCAATCAACCTTGCATACGGTGTTGCAGGTCTCTCTATCGCTATCGACTCTCTCTCTGCCATCAAGTACGGTAAGGGACAAGTTAAG
>CALBKR010000169.1 GCA_937896105.1 uncultured Bacteroidales bacterium | reverse complement strand
TGGCAAACACAGCAGCAAACGATAGCTGGAAACTTATATCAAAAAGGGCGTGGGGCGAGAAAAGAAGCATCATAATTGCAGCAAATGCAAGTGAGCTGATACCCGAGCTCTCCTGGTGCATACAGCGACCGAACGACATAAGTGTAAAGAGAATTGCCGAACGCACAACCGATGGCGAAAGACCTGCGATATACGCAAAGCCCCACAGGGCTACAACGATGACACACTCACGCAGCACAACAAGCATACGGTTACGCCCACGTAGCGGCAACAATGTGGAAAGAAGCAGGTAGAAGATACCCAGGTGCAGACCCGACAAAGCCAGTACGTGGCTTGCGCCTGCCACCGAATAGCTTTCCTTGAGTTCGCGTGGGAAATCACGCTTTTCACCGACTGTCAAAGCCGAGAGAAGAGCCAGCGATTCGCCCCCGAATCCGATACTTGCATATTTGTCAACAACCCTCTCGCGCAGTTGCAGAGCCTGCATCGACAGGGTCTTTTCTCCTTTACGCAAACGGTTCCAACTACCGTCCCACAGAAATGCAGAGCCTGTCACTCCTTTTATATAATGGTATTCACGACTGTCGAACTCGGCAGGATTTCCGGCTTTTTCAGGTACACGCATCTCGGCCTTGAAACGCAGCACATCACCAGCCTCGAGTTCATCGGCCTCGACCGAGCGCTGCAGATAGAGATAGGCTTCACCTTGCCTGCGCGCATTTTTTGGCAGAGCGCTGTCAACGGCTGTCACACCGGCAAGCACCTTGGTAACAGTGCCGCGATGGTCGGGCACCTCCAAGAGCTGCGCCTCATAGTACCTGCTTTCACCCGCCCATTGCGGCCGCATAGCCTCGCGTTGCCCGCTCTCGACAAATGCACCGGCCGAAAACATAAAGCCGACGACACCTACACCGAAAAGCCACTTTGGAGTAAAGCGTAAAAGGCCGAACAGTAGTACAAAAACCGAAAGTGCCGACAAGGAGAATACCTGAGACATAGCCATCTCGCTATGCCACGCGACAGCAATACCGAGCATCATCGGCATTGCCAGCTTCAGCAAGGGGTTACCTTTGAATAATTGGCTTTCGGTCACAAGCAGAGAGATTGCTTTGGGGCACCCGGTTATAGAGCACGCAAGGCTGCGATTACATTATGGGGAGCTGTATCCTTGAACACAGCATTACCGGCAACGAGCGCATCGGAGCCTGCATCGGCAAGCAACTTGCCTGTATTCACGTTCACGCCGCCATCAACCTCAATGAGCGCTTTCGAGCCTGTCGCATCAATTAGTTCACGCAGTTCACGCACCTTGTTCACGGTATGAGGGATGAATTTCTGCCCCCCGAAACCAGGGTTCACGCTCATCAGCAGCACAAGGTCGAGTTCCTCTATTATATCCTTGATCAGACACACGGGAGTCGACGGGTTAAGGGTAACACCGGCCATCATACCGGCATCCTTTATCTGTGTCACAGCACGGTGCAGGTGAGTACAGGCCTCGTAGTGGATATTCATAATCCTGGCACCGAGTTCCTTGACTGCCGGCAGATAGTTCATCGGCTCCACCACCATAAGATGCACATCGAGCGGTTTCTCGCAAAGTTCCGCCACATATTTCAGCACAGGAGGGCCGAAAGAGAGATTCGGGACAAAGACACCGTCCATAATGTCTATGTGCAACCAATCGGCAGCACTTGCGTTTATCATACTCAGGTCGTCCTGAAGATTTCCGAAATTTGCCGACAAGAGCGACGGCGACACCATTTGGCTCATATTCTTTTCTTTTTTTGTTTTCTTTTTTCAAA
>CALBKR010000168.1 GCA_937896105.1 uncultured Bacteroidales bacterium | reverse complement strand
GTGTAGAGGCTCCGCTTATTGCAAAGGCATACAGAGCCGGTAACTTTGTGATTCTCCGTGTCGGTGAGAAGGGCGAGCGTATTCCGCTTACCATTGCCCACGCCGACCCTGAAAAGGGACTCATCACATTGGTGATACAGAAGGTGGGCTTGAGCTCAAGCCGTGTATGTGACCTCAACGAGGGTGATTATATTGCCGATGTAGTGGGACCGCTCGGTCAGGCTACACACATAGAGAATTTCGGCACAGTAGTTTGTGCCGGCGGTGGCGTTGGTGTTGCTCCTATGCTGCCTATCGCAACTGCATTGAAGAAGGCTGGCAACCGTGTGATTTCGGTTCTTGCAGGCCGCTCAAAAGACCTTATCATCCTTGAGAAAGAGGTACGCGAGGTGTCCGACGAGGTTATCATAATGACCGATGACGGTTCATACGGCGACAAGGGCTTGGTTACCGAGGGCATTGAGCGAGTTATCAAACGCGAGAAGGTCGACCATTGTGTGGCTATCGGCCCTGCAATAATGATGAAGTTCGTGTGCAAACTTACCAAGCAGTATGAGATACCTACTGTTGTTTCGCTCAACACCATTATGGTCGACGGTACCGGTATGTGCGGTGCTTGCCGTGTGACTGTAGGCGGAAAGACAAAGTTCGTTTGTGTCGACGGTCCCGAGTTCGACGGTCATCAGGTCGATTTCGACGGTATGATGCAGCGTCTTGGCTCTTTCAAGGCCGAGGAGGCTCACGAACTGGAGAAACTTGGTGCGGTAGAGGAGTGCGCGAGTGAGTGCGATGACCTTACCAACCGCGATGCTGCGTGGCGTGTTGAGCTCCGCAACAAGATGAAACCCAAGGAGCGCACTGCAATAGAGCGCTGTCCGATGCCGGAACTTGAGCCTGCATACCGCGCTACAAAACTGCGCGAGGAGGTGAACACCGGCTTTACAAAGGAGATGGCACTTGTTGAGGCACAGCGTTGTCTCGACTGTCCGAAGCCTGCCTGTATGGAGGGCTGTCCTGTAAGCATAAAGATTCCTTCATTCATTAAGAATATTGAGCGTGGCGAGTTTGTAAAGGCTGCCCAGGTGCTCAAGATGACAAGTTCGCTTTCGGCAGTCTGCGGTCGTGTATGTCCGCAGGAGAAGCAGTGCGAGAGCCAGTGTATCCACCTGAAGATGGGTCACAAGGCTGTTGCCATAGGTGCTCTGGAGCGCTTTGCTGCCGATTATGCGCGTGAGAGCGGCGAGATGCCTGCTCCACAGGTTGCTGCGGCAAACGGCATAAAGGTTGCTGTGGTGGGTTCAGGCCCTGCCGGCCTTTCGTTTGCCGGCGATATGGCAAAGCTCGGCTATGCGGTTACGGTATATGAGGCATTGCACGAGATTGGCGGTGTGCTCAAGTATGGTATTCCCGAGTTTCGTTTGCCTAACTCTATTGTGGAGCACGAGATTGAGAACCTGCGTGCAATGGGCGTTGAGTTCGTGAAGGATTGCGTGGTGGGCAAGACAATTTCTATTGCACAGCTGCAGGACGAGGGCTTCAAGGGTGTCTTTGTGGCATCGGGTGCCGGCCTGCCTAACTTTATGAATATCCCGGGCGAGAACTCTATCAACATCCTTTCATCCAACGAGTACCTCACTCGCGTGAACCTGATGGATGCTTCGAACCCTGAAACGGATACTCCTATGCACATTGGCAAGCGTGTGGCTGTCATAGGTGGCGGTAACACCGCTATGGACTCGGTGCGCACTGCGTTGCGTCTCGGTGCGGAGAAAGCAATGATTATCTATCGCCGCAGCGAGGCTGAGATGCCTGCGCGTCTCGAGGAGGTGAAGCACGCCAAGGAGGAGGGTGTCGAGTTCCTCACACTGCATAACCCCATCGAGTATATTGCCGATGAGAAGGGTTGCGTGAAGCAGATTGTACTGCAGAAGATGGAGCTTGGCGAGCCCGATGCTTCGGGTCGTCGTTCACCGGTGCCTGTAGAGGGTGCAATAGAGACAATAGACATTGATATGGCTGTCGTTTCTGTAGGCGTTTCGCCCAACCCGCTTGTGCCGACATCGGTCGAGGGGCTTGAGCTTGGCCGCAAGAACACCATCGCTGTGAACGAGAATATGCAGTCGTCGATACCGTTCATCTATGCCGGTGGTGACATCGTGCGTGGCGGTGCAACGGTTATCCTTGCTATGGGCGACGGCCGCCGTGCCGCAGCAGCAATGCACGAGCAGTTGAGCAAGTGAATAGAATGATGCATCCACATTTGTGATGGCAGTTTGATATGGAAGTCTTTATAAGTTACTCCACAAAGGACAGCACTATTGCCAATGCCGTGTGTGCGGCGTTGGAGAACAGTGGTATAGGGTGTTTTATCGCTCCGCAGTGGAAAGTGGAAAGATGAAAGTGGAAATATGAAATATGAAATATGAAAGATGAAAGAAAGGGTCTTGGCGGCACATCCAAGAAAAAGTGGGCAATTATTATAGCTGTTCTCGTCATTGGTGCAGTTGCCGCACTGCTTGGCACACTGTCGGGTGGCGGCAGTGACGACACCGCCGCCGAACGCGAGCGCCTTGCCGCCATCGCCGAAGAACAACGCATAGAAGCCGAACGGCTTGCAGCCGAGCAACAGCGCCTTGAACAAGAACGCCTTGACCAAGAAGCCGCAGAACAGCAGCGATTAGAGCGTGAGCGCAAAGCCAAGGAAGAAGCCGAGAGAAAAGCAGCAGCCGAAGCCGCTGAAAAGAGACGCAAGGAAGAAGAACGTCTCGCCGCCGAGCGCAAAGCCAAAGAAGAAGCTGAACGCAAACGCAAAGAGGCCGCAAGCAACAGTTTCTCCACCCGCACCTTCACCGTGAACGGCGTCAGCTTCAATATGGTCGCCGTTGACGGCGGCACCTTCACAATGGGCGCCACAAGCGAGCAGCAGAACCCCTATAATTCCGAAAAACCCATTCACAACGTCACTCTGAGCGACTACTACATAGGCGAAACCGAAGTAACCCAAGCCCTGTGGGAGGCCGTTATGGGCCGCAACCCATCATACTTTACCGGCAGCAACAACCCGGTAGAACAGGTAAGCTACGACGACTGCATCACCTTCATCAACAAGCTCAACAGCCAACTCTCCGGTCAACTGCCCTCCGGCAGGAAATTCCGCCTCCCCACCGAAGCCGAATGGGAATATGCCGCCCGTGGCGGCAACCGTTCACGCGGCAACCAATACAGCGGCAGCAACAGCCTCGGCAGCGTAGCCTGGTACGATGACAACAGCAACGGCCAGACCCATCCCGTAAAACAAAAGCAAGCCAACGAACTCGGTCTCTACGATATGAGCGGCAACGTATGGGAATGGTGCTACGATTGGTACGGCAAATACTCCTCATCGTCGCAAACCAACCCCAAAGGCCCCTCATCTGGCTCTTACCGCGTGCTCCGTGGGGGTGGCGGGGACGGCGGCGCGCAGGGCTGCCGTGTTGCTTTTCGCAACGGCAGCACTCCCGGCGGCCGTGGCGCCGGCGGCGGGATGCGCCTCGCCCTTTGAGAATTTGTTTAAATTTATATCGTTAAGTATTTTATAGGTCAAAAATAGAATGTTTTTTTATTTTTTGAGGGCGCGTAGCGGGCTACGTAA
>CALBKR010000167.1 GCA_937896105.1 uncultured Bacteroidales bacterium | reverse complement strand
CTTTGCCAAGGGAATACAACCCGAAAAGGTCTCCTATTATCATCACGCACTCGACCTGCGGGCTCTTTTCGAGTATTCACAGGATGACTGGGATGTTACCAAGCCGCTCAATGAGCAGAAACCTCTTGAGATAACAAAGCAGAAACCCGACAAACAGCGTCGCAAGATGAACCGTAACGCTACACGTAACTTCAAGTAAAATGTAATAAAAAGATATATGGAAAACAGATTAATGATATACAATACGCTCTCTCGCAAGAAAGAGCTTTTTGAGCCGCTCCACGCTCCCAATGTGGGTCTTTATGTGTGCGGCCCCACAGTATATGGCCCTGCTCATTTGGGTCACGCCCGTCCGGCAATAACATTCGATGTCTTGTTCCGCTATCTGCAGAACCTCGGCTACAAGGTGCGTTACGTGCGTAATATTACCGACGTAGGCCATCTCGAGCACGATGCCGATGAGGGTGAGGACAAGATAGCAAAGAAGGCACGTCTTGAGCAGCTTGAGCCAATGGAGGTGGTGCAGCAATATACATTGCACTACCACAAGGTGATGGATGCACTCAATGTGCTTCCACCAAGCATTGAGCCGCACGCCTCTGGTCACATTATAGAGCAGATAGAACTTGTCAAAGAGATTCTCGACAACGGCTTTGCCTATGAAAGCCAAGGGTCTGTCTATTTCGATGTGGCCAAATACGACAAGGCGCATAAGTATGGTGTCCTCTCGGGGCGTAACCTTGACGATGTGCTCAATACCACGCGTGAACTCGACGGTCAGGACGAGAAACGTAATCCAGCCGATTTTGCATTGTGGAAATGCGCCCAGCCCGAGCATATAATGCGTTGGCCATCGCCTTGGAGCAATGGTTTCCCGGGATGGCACTGCGAGTGTACGGCAATGGGTCGCAAGTATCTTGGTGAGCAGTTCGATATACACGGTGGCGGTATGGATTTGGTGTTCCCTCACCACGAGTGTGAGATAGCACAGGGAATGGCCGCAATGGGACATAATGTTGTAAAGTACTGGATGCACAACAATATGATAACCATCAACGGTACCAAGATGGGCAAGTCATTGGGTAACTTCATCACTCTCGATGAGTTCTTCACCGGCTCGCACAAGTTGCTTTCGCAGGCTTATACGCCGATGACAATACGTTTCTTCATTCTTCAGGCACACTACCGCAGCACTGTAGATTTCAGCAACGAAGCTCTGCAGGCTGCCGAGAAGGGCTTGCAGCGACTGCTCGATGCCTACAAGACCTTGAGCGGGCTTGCAGCCTCGGGCGAGACAACTGTCGATGTAAAGGATTTGCGCCGCAAGTGCTACGATGCAATGAATGACGATATGAATACTGCGCAGGTAATTTCACACCTCTTCGACGCATCCCGTGGAATAAACCAGCTGGCCGACAAGAAAGCAACAATCAGCGAGACCGACCTGGCAGAACTGCAGGAAACCTTCCGCCTCTTTGCATTCGATATTCTTGGATTGAAAGAGGAACAGGGCTCAAACAGCGGCCGCGAGGAAGCCTTCGGCAAGGTCGTCGATATGCTGCTGCAACAGCGTCAGGTAGCCAAGGCCAACAAGGACTGGGCAACCAGTGACAGGATACGTGATGAGTTGGCTGCACTTGGCTTTGAGATAAAGGACGGTAAAGATGGTTCAACCTGGAAACTTAACAAGTAAAATGTTACGCAAATTATATCTCTTGATAATTGCATCCGTTCTTGTCGGATGCGGTGGCTGTTCAAATGGTGATGGCAATGCGAAGGCTGCCGGTGCAGCTGCCAATGGTGCCGGGCAGAGTGAAAGCCCGACGAGCGTTGAGCCGGCTGTTATTGTGCCGATATTCGATGCTGACAGTGCATATAGTTTTGTCGAGCGTCAGGTTGCTTTCGGTCCGCGTGTGCCGGGCACGGCAACACACCGCAAGTGTGGCGATTATCTTGTGGCAAAACTCCGCAGTTATGGCGCAGATGTGATTACACAGGATGTGGAACTTGAGGCGTATAATGGCGACAAGTTCAAGGCACGTAACATCATAGCACGTTTCCAACCCGAGAAGGAGGAGCGTGTGATGCTTTGTGCACATTGGGACACACGTCCGTGGGCCGATTCCGACCCCGATAAGGCAAATCACTACAAGCCGCTCCCAGGCGCTAATGACGGTGGTAGCGGCGTTGGTGTGTTGCTTGAGATAGCCCGTCAACTTTCAAGTGTACCTACAAAAGTGGGAGTGGATATAATACTCTTCGATGCCGAGGATTATGGTCTTCACGAGAACGATGCCGATAAATATGCATCGAACGGCAATTCCTGGGCATTAGGCTCGCAGTACTGGAGCAGACGCCCTCATATATTGGGATATAAGCCCCAATATGGTATCCTGCTCGATATTGTCGGTGCACCAGGTTCTGTCTTCAAGCACGAGTACTTCTCAAAGCAATATGCATCAAATGTAATCCGCAAGGTATGGCGTTGGGCTGCTTCGGCAGGCTATTCCGATTATTTTGTAAATGCCGATGGTGGAGCCATAACCGATGACCACTACTATGTGAACAAGTTTGCCGGTATCCCCTGTATAAATATAATAAACCACGACCCAGAGAGCCCCAATGGTTTCGGCCCCTATCACCACACGATGAAGGATGATATGGATTGGATAGATACGGCAACACTCAAAGCCGTGGGTCAGACAGTACTCACCGTAATATATAATGAGAAATGATGGCGTCGATAAAGGAGATACAGGATGAGATAATTGCCGAGTTCAACGATTTCGACGACTGGCTCGACCGTTACCAGTTGCTCATTGATCTTGGTAGCGAGCAGGAACCCCTGCCGTTGGAGTACAAGACCGACAATAACCTCATTGAAGGCTGTCAGAGCCGCGTGTGGCTACAGGCTGATTATATCGATGGCAAGGTGCATTTCCGCGCCGAGAGCGATGCGCTTATAGTAAAAGGCATTGTGTCATTGCTAATTAAGGTCTATTCGGGCAGAACTCCCGACGAGATACTCGACAACGAACCATATTTTGTCGAGGCAATAGGCCTTAAAGAGCACCTGTCACCCACGCGCAGCAATGGTCTCCTGGCAATGATAAAGCAGATGAGGCTCTATGCAATGGCTTTCAAGGCCAAGTATGGTAATTGAGAAACAGGGAACAGATAAACAATGGGCTTCGCAATTGCGAAGCCCATTGTTTTAAACTGCATTTTCAGTCTTGTCTATGCGGTAGAGTTTGTCGCTTGGGCGCACCTTGCCGGGAACCTTGAACGAGACTCTTTCGCCTTTGTGTACAGTACCGACGCTCTCCAGGTTCACACGGGGGTCTTCGAGTGTCAAGTATACAGCACCTGTTGTGGGGCCTGTAATCAATATCCTGTCACCGGCATTCACCTCACCGGCCTCTATGTGGAACTCACCGACACCCAATTTAGAGAAGTGCTTTATCGCCTTGCCTATGTATACCTTACGCTCGGTGGCCTGCGAGCCATATATGCTGCTCCACTCACCAAGTTTCTGTCCCTGATAGTAGCCGTCCCAGAATCCACGGTTGAACACAGTCTTCAATCTCTCGTCCCAGGCATCCTTTCTCTCCTCGGTGAACTCGCCTGCAAGGTAGGCTTCCAAAGCCTCGTTGTAACAGCCTGCAACGGTCTGCACGTATTCGGGACCTCGTGCACGTCCCTCAATCTTGAACACGCGCACACCGCTCTCAATCATCCTGTCCATAAAGCGTATTGTCTTCAGGTCTTTAGGCGACATAATGTACTTGTTGTCGACCTCTAATTCGATGTCGCTCTCGCGGTCTTTTACAATGTACCCTCTACGGCATACCTGCATACACTCGCCCCTGTTGGCACTGCGTCCCAACTGATGTAGCGAGAGATAACATTTGCCCGATATTGCCATACACAGCGCACCGTGGCAGAACATCTCAATGCGTATGAGCTCGCCTTTAGGACCGCAGATATTCTCCTCTACGATTATCTTGTGTATAGCTGCAACCTGCTCCATTTTCAACTCACGTGCAAGCACAACGACATCGGCAAACTGTGCATAGAACTTAAGTGCCTCACTGTTGCTTATGTTCAGCTGTGTCGACAGGTGCACCTCCATCCCAATCCTGTTGCAGTACTGCATTACGGCAACATCGGCAGCAATGACAGCCGAAATGCCGCTCTCCTTTGCCGCATCAACAATGGTGTGCATCATATCGATGTCATCTTCGTAGATAATGGTGTTCACAGTGAGGTAGCTCTTTATGTTGTGCTTGTCGCATATCTGTGCAATCTCCCTCAGGTCGTTGATAGAGAATGCACTCGCCGAGTGCGCACGCATATTAAGGTGCTCGATACCAAAGTATATTGAGTTGGCTCCGGCCTGTATGGCAGCCGAGAGGCTCTCTCTCGACCCAACGGGTGCCATTATCTCGAAATCGCTTCTTTTGTAGTTCATAAGGGTTGTTGTTTGCTGCAAAGATAGTGATTTTTCACTATCTTTGCAGCAAATGATATAAATAAGAATGAAGATAGCCGATATTGAATTCGGGAAATACCCGGTGTTCCTTGCTCCGATGGAGGATGTTACCGACGCGGCATTCCGCCTGCTGTGCAAGCGGTTCGGGGTAGATATGGTCTATACCGAGTTTGTCTCAAGTGATGCTCTTATACGCGATATAAACAGCACTGTGCGCAAATTGCAGGTATACGACCAGGAGCGTCCCGTGGCCATTCAAATCTATGGCAACGAGGTAGAGCCGATGGTCGAGGCTGCCAAGCGCGTGGAGCAGGCACGCCCTGATATCCTCGATATCAATTTTGGCTGTCCTGTGAAGAAGGTTGCCCGCAAAGGGTGCGGAGCAGGAATGCTGCAGAATATCCCCAAACTGATTGAGATAACCAAGGCGGTCGTTGATGCAGTCAATATACCTGTTACGGTAAAGACACGCCTTGGCTGGGACGAGAACAGCAAATGCATTGTCGACCTTGCCGAGCGCTTGCAGGATTGCGGTATTGCCGCTCTCACCGTCCATGGCCGCACGCGTGCACAGATGTACACCGGCGATGCCGACTGGACACTTATCGGTGAGATAAAGAATAACCCAAGGATACACATCCCCATTATCGGCAACGGCGATGTAAAGACCCCCGAACGTGCCAAGGAGTGTTTCGACAAGTATGGTGTCGACGCCGTGATGATAGGCCGTGCCAGCTTCGGACAGCCGTGGATATTCCGCGATGTAAAGCACTATCTCGAGCACGGCGAGCCTGCTGTGCCCTTTACCTTTGTAGAGTGTATGGATATACTGCGTCAGCAGGTTAGGGATAGTGTAGAATGGCTTGGCGAGCGCCCCGGAATATTGCACGTGCGCCGGCATCTTGCAGCAACACCGTTGCTTAAAGGGCTTAATGATTTCCGCCCTCTGCGCATAGCAATGCTCCGTGCCGAGAAGGTCGATGAGCTGATGGCCATACTCGACAAGATAGTGGAAATATACGGATAAGAAAAGAGAGGCAACCATTGATTTGCCTCTCTTTTCTTATGTTCGATTTATTCTTCAACAGCCTTCAGATAATTGATTACCGGGTTGGCGTACATCTCGAGAATCTTTCCGCGGCAGAATTCGTCGTCACGGTCCGGCAGGTCTATCTTTTCTATCTGTCCCTGCAGGTAGGCGTCGAGCTTAGCCTTCTCCTCAACAGTGTACCTGTCGGCAAAGCGTGTGTCGCCGGTAAGCAGCTCATAGAAATAGTAGTTTATAGCCCAGAACTTGTAGTTCTTGTGTATGTGGCGGTCGATGATGCGTGCCACGGCAGCAGTCTTCTCATTCTTGCCCAGTGAGCGGTCAATGGCATCGATTTCATCATTTATGCAGTCGGCAATGTGGTAGTGTATGCCACCCTTATAGCCGAACATTCCTGTCTTCATATTTATAAGGTCGTCTTGCGGAGCCTTCTTCCACTCGGGGTTGTCGCGCTTCTGCTGGAACTCCTTTGCCTTGAGGTAGTCACACGGGTCATATTCGTATGATATGGTGGTTGGTGCGATATTCAGTTCCTTCAGTGCATCGATGATATCTCCGTTGCTGTACATCGAGAGCATCTTTATGAGCCCCTCCTGTGTACGGTCGTTGCTGTCTTTGGCACGTCCTTCGCGCTGTGCAAGCCAGATGGGCTGGTTGCGCTCGGCAATGGTGTGGTGCATATATGACGATAGACGCTTCGACGACGCAAGCATCTCGCGTATCGATGCCGAGCGTTGCACGATGAAACTGCGGTTCACACGCACGAGTTTCTTTATCCAGGGGCGTATGAGAAGGTTGTCGCCAATGGCAATCTCAACGGTGTTGCCCACTGCCTCAATGAACACTATGCAGAGGAATGCCGAGTCCATAATGATGTCGCGGTGGTTCGATATGCAGAGCGATTTTGCCATATTCTCTTTGTTCTCGTAGCTGACGGTCAGGCCGCTCGATAGCTTTGCTATCACACCCTTAACAAAGGGATATACAAGTGCTTTCTGGAACTCGAGATTGTCTTTCGATGCGCGCATAGCTGCTGCAATGTGCTCGAAAGGCATCCCCTTGAAGGCATATCCGATTGCTGCCTGGAATTCAGGGTCGGCAATCAGTTCCTCAAAAATCTGTGGGAGCTCCTCCGGGTTATAAGGGCGGATCTCATCAAATTCTGCTGGTATCATATTGTTGTAGTTTAATTGTTTACAATGAATAGTGTTGTGCGTAATACTCTTTACTGTTTTTATGCATTTGCAAGATACGGCAAATAAAATCAATAAGCAAATAAAGTCGTGATTTGTTCTTATGCCTGAAATAAATTTCAAACAACATCTTATTTTTTTGTAAAAATATCTATATTTGTAAAAATCTATAACACGCGGACACCGATGTATCCGTAGCCATTCTATTAACTATGAAACTATTCAAGAAACTATTCGGTTGGATACCAGGTGGGGTAGTGACCCTCATAATTTTCTTTTCCCTGTTCGGCTATCTTGGAACAAAAATGGGTACAGCAAATATGCTGAACACAATAATGTACACATCGCACGACCTGTTGCTTAACACGGTGTTCTATCTGATGGCCATTTGTGTCATAACAGGTGCGATAGGCAAGATATTTATGGAATTCGGTGTGGTGAAACTGCTCGAGAAACTGTTGCGCCCGTTGATGAAGCCTCTTTTCAATCTTCCGGGTGTGGCATCATTGGGCGCAGTTATGACATTCCTCTCCGATAACCCTGCCATAATATCTTTGTCACAGGACAAGCGCTTCGCCGCATATTTCAAGAAGTACCAGTTCATTTCACTCACAAATTTCGGCACAGCATTCGGAATGGGTATGCTGGTCATCATCTTTATGATAGGCCAAGGCTATTTTGTTGAGCCATTGGTTGGCCTTTTCGGTGCCGTAGCCGGGTGCATTGTGTCGACAAGGCTTATGCAGCGCTTTGTTGTCAAAGCCTATCCATCGTATAAAAATGAAGCCGCGGTAGATGTCGCAGATAAAGCGTCAGCCGAGGAGAACGATTATAAGAAACCAATGTTCCAACGCATTCTCGACTCTCTGCTCGATGGTGGACGTAGCGGTGTGGATGTAGGTCTGGCCATTATACCCGGTGTACTCATTATCTCAACGCTTGTGATGTTGCTGACATTCGGCCCTTCCGATGCAGGCTTTACGGGCGAGGCTTATCAAGGAGTAGAACTGTTGCCCTGGATAGGAGCTAAGCTCAGTTTTCTTTTCGAGTGGCTGTTCGGTTTTGTCGACCCGCACCTCATCGCATTCCCTATCACAGCGCTTGGCGCAGTGGGTGCAGCCTTGGGTCTTGTGCCCAATTTCTCGGCTGCCGGGTGGATAGACGGAAACGCAATAGCAGTGTTCACTGCAATAGGTATGTGCTGGAGCGGTTATCTGAGTACCCACACAGCGATGCTCGATACTATGGGCTACCGCAAGCTTACATCAAAGGCAATCCTTGCCCACACCATCGGCGGTTTTGTCGCAGGTATTGTGGCGCACTGGACCTATGTGCTCGTATCGGTTCTTTTCCTCTCATCAGGGGTTGCCGAGCCGGCGATGCAGCTTGCCGATGACAAGGTGGTTACACGCGAGTTCGTTACATCGTCGTTGGAACCGGTATCGGCAGATGCCGCTTCAGGCGGTGAGAGCGGTGTGCTTTTCGGGGAAATAAATGTCGATGTCCCACAGGAAGGAGTAATTGAAGTGAATTTCAAGAACAATAGTACCTCGGGGCGCATTTCTGTATTGGGCGTCGACCTCGCGGATGCAACCGGTAAAGGGCTCTCGGCAGCTTATAATTCAGCAATTACGGATGACAGTCTCGGATGCCTCTACACACTGTCCGGTGTTCCAGCGGGTAATGCCGTGCTTAAATATTATATAAAGGGTGATGCCGTGACAACTGCTTCGGAAGGCTCACTCACTCTTGGCTACTCTTCGCGTTGCAAAATTGCAACGGAGAGGCTCCGTGCATTGCTCGATGAGGCAAAGAGAATGGTGGCTGTTGCATTGCCTGACAGTGGCGGTGTGGAGCGCGAGGATGCTATGTTTGCGACACTGTTGGAGTTGTTGTGTGACAAGTATGAAACACTGCTCACCTCGCCGTCGGCAACTGTCGGCGATATTGAGAGTGCTTGCGACGAGATGTGTAAGGTTATGGGTATAAGTGTCGAATAAAAGGAATGATATGATATTATGAGAATAGGAGTCTTGACAGCAATGACGTCGGAGTATGAGCAGCTTGCGGTGTTGCTCGAGGGTGCCGAGGAGTGTTCACACAACGGTATCGGCTATCTTGTCGGCCGTGTAGGTGCCAACGAGATTATTCTGCGCCAGTGTGGCATAGGAAAGGTTAATGCAGCGCTCGGAGCAGCGGAACTCATCCGTGCCTTCTCGCCCGATGCAATGGTCAGCACCGGTGTTGCCGGTGGAATAGACTGCTGTCTTGGGGTTATGGATGTGGTCGTGAGTACAACGATTGTCTACCACGATGTGTGGTGCGGAATGGGTTGTGAGTATGGTCAGGTGCAAGGAATGCCTGCCGTCTTTGCCGCTGATGAGGCGATGTGGCGTGCAGCCTTGTCGCTGATGGATGCTCCCGGCAATGCAACACGCATCCACGCCGGCCTGATATGTACCGGCGACCAATTCATTACCGACCGCGACGAGCTCGACAGGATAAAAGGCAACTTTCCGCAAGGCCTGGCCGTGGATATGGAGTCGGCCGCAATAGCACAAACCTGTCACATATACGGGGTACCGTTTGTCAGTTTCCGTATAATAAGCGACACACCCGGTGTCGACAAGCATATCGAGCAGTATGAGAATTTTTGGGGCGAGATGGCAAACCGTTCGTTCGATGTCACACGTCGCTTCCTTATGAAACTATAATTATTATGGAAAAGATACCGAGTTTTACAATCGACCACATACGCCTTAAACGTGGCATATATGTGTCGCGCCGGGATAGCGTAGGCGGTGAGGTTGTCACGACATTCGATGTGCGTATGAAGGAGCCTAACCGCGAACCTGCGTTGAGCCCGAGTGCCATTCACACGATAGAGCATCTTGCAGCGACATTCCTGCGCAACCATCCTGAATGGTCGGACAGGATAATATATTGGGGACCTATGGGTTGCCTCACCGGCAACTACCTCATCGTAAGGGGTGATATCACTTCGGCCGATATATTGCCGCTCGTGAAGGAGACATTTGCCTTTGTGGCAGCATACGAGGGTGATGTTCCGG
>CALBKR010000166.1 GCA_937896105.1 uncultured Bacteroidales bacterium | reverse complement strand
CACTCGCTTACTCGCAACTTTCTCTGTTATCTGTTCTCTGTTATCTGTTCTCTGTCATCTAAAAAAAACGCGCTACCGCACGGCACGTTGGAGTGCTGCACGATAGCGCATTGTATCTTATATTTTATATTTACACCTAAGGGGGGAGGTATTTGCAAAACGTTACAAATTAACACATTACAACGCAAGCGAGGTAACAAGCCTGTTGCCCTGCCCGGACTGTTGCAGTATATGGTATTATTGCTTTGCATTTCTATTTCTTTACTGCGCAAAAATAGTTAAATTGATTCCTTTTTTGCAAACGTTAAAAAAGAAATTTTAAGCCATACAACGGCTATTATTATTTTTTAACTAAAGATGTGAACATATCAAAACCACGAAAATATTCTTTAGCCGCTCTATTTTTGTCTTAAAAGTATTATCTTCGCAAAAAATAGACAGTGAAGACAATGTGTAAGGTGCTTGGATTATGCTATTTGCTTTTGAAATATGAATAAACATCGTTGCACTGTTTCTAAGCGGATTGAGAAGAAGTTATCAAAATGGATTATCCACTAAACATTGAACATTAAACATTCCACCAATCATTTATTTTCTATGATAAAAAGATTATTCCTCTGCGCGCTTGCGTGCATTACCATCTCCACAGCCACTGCCGACGAGGGTATGTGGTTGCCAAGCCTCATCAAGGAGCGTATAAAGGATATGCGCAGGATGGGCTTCAAATTGAAGGCCGACGATGTATACTCCGACAAGAAGGCATCGCTCAAGGATGCCGTGATGCAGTTCGGCGGCGGATGCACCGGCGAGTTCATATCGCCCGAGGGTCTGCTGCTCACCAACCACCACTGCGGCTATGCCTCGATACAAAAGCTGTCATCGGTGGAACACGACTACCTGACCGATGGTTATTGGGCAAAGTCGCGCAGCGAGGAACTGCACGTTCCGGGACTCACCATCAGCCTGCTCGAGAGGATGGAGGATGTGACCGACCGCATTGCCGCCGGCGAAAGCAAGGAGGAGATTATAGCCCAGGCATCAAAGGGCAAGGGATGCCGTGCAAGCATCGAACCGATGTACTATGGCAACCAGCATTACCTCTTTGTTTACCGCGTGTACAAGGATGTGCGCTTGGTGGGCGCTCCGCCATCGTCGATAGGAAAGTTTGGCGGTGACACGGACAACTGGATATGGCCACGGCACACAGGCGATTTCTCGATGTTCCGCGTGTATGCCGACGCCAACAACGAACCTGCCGACTACTCGGCCGATAACGTGCCATACCGCCCGAAGAGATACTTGCCCATATCTACAAAAGGCGTAAAAGAGGGTGATTTCACTATGATATATGGTTTTCCCGGCAACACACAGGAGTATGTGACTGCCGATGCTGTGGAGTATGTCACCAACATATCGAACCCGATGAAGATTGCGTTGCGCACTACACGGCTCGACATCATCAGCGAGGCACAGAGCAAGGATGTTGCCACACGCATTGCATATGCAGCCAAGCACGCGAATATCGCCAATGCCTGGAAGAAATGGCAGGGCGAGAGCCTGGGGCTCGAGCGTCTGGGGACTGTTGCCAAGAAAGCTACATACGAACAGGAGTTTGCAACGTGGGCAGCCGACAAGCCACAGTATGCCACACTGCTCGACTCTATGCACACTGCATATGAGAAGGCTATCCCAGGATATTTTGCACGTGAGCTGTTCAACGAAACAATTGCAGGTATCGATGTCCTTAACTTTGCTCTTTGGCTCAACTCACAGCACGAGAAGGGGGTGAAGCTGACAGCCGATGTTCAGAATGTGGGCCGAAAATACTACCTTGGCGACTACAGGGTTGAGATAGACAAGGCTATTGCCAAGCAGATGATAGGAGAGTATGTCGCACGCATACCGGCAACAGAGATTCCCGCGCAACTGACTGCAGCCATTGACAGTTACGGCGGTGTGGAGCCGTTTGTCGACGGGTTATACAACGGCACACAACTGATAACGAAATATCCGCTCACACACGACGAAATATTTGCTGACCCGATGGTGCAGCTTGCCGTGTGGTTTGCTCCACAGGTTGCCAAGAACAGCAACTACGCCTACCGCAACCTGAGCAATGTGCCGTCAGTAGAGAAATGGTACAGGGAGTATATGCAGGCTCTGCGTGAATGGGACAAGGAACGCGCATTCTACCCCGATGCAAACTTTACCCTGCGTGTGGCATACGGCACAGTGACAGGATATGAGAATGTCGACGGCGAGTACCACACCCACCTAACGACACTCGATGGCATAATGGCCAAGGACAACCCTGAAATATATGACTACAACATTCCGCAGACACTGCGCGATATCTATGCAAGAAAGGACTATGGCCGTTGGAGCATAGAGAAGGGAGGCAAGAGTACAATACCTGTATGTTTCCTTGCATCGAACCACACGTCGGGCGGCAACTCCGGCTCACCGGTGATAAACGGCAAAGGCGAGCTCATAGGAATCAATTTCGACCGCACCTGGCGCTCAACAATGAGTGACATAGAGTTTGACCCGGATATCTGCCGCAACATCTCTGTCGACATACGCTATGTGATGTTCGTCATTGACCGCATTGGTGGCGCAAGCTACCTCTTCGAGGAGATGGATTTGAGATAACCGGGCAAAGAGGGCTACACGATGGATTACCTGAACAGTCTTTTCATTGAGCACTCGGCACTGCAAGCAATTGTAGTGCTTTCACTCATCTCGGCTGTAGGGCTTATGCTCGGGCGCATACGCATATATGGCATTTCACTCGGCATCACATTCGTATTCTTCACCGGTATTCTTGCCGGGCATTTCGGTCTTACCGTCGACAGCAATATGTTGTTCTATGCCGAGACATTTGGCCTTGTACTGTTTGTATATGCCCTTGGCCTGCAAGTGGGGCCGGGCTTCTTCAGTTCTATGCGCACAGAGGGTGCGCGGCTGCTGTTGCCATCCATTGGTGTGCTGCTTGCCGGCACACTGCTTGCCGTTGGACTGAGCTATGCCGCTAATGTTGCGATATCGGATATGTCGGGTATCCTGTGCGGTGCAACAACAAATACCCCGGCACTTGCCGCTGCACAGCAGACACTTGTACAGCTTGACATCGACGGCAGCGGGGCAGCATTGAGCTGTGCACTCACATACCCGCTTGGCGTGGTAGGCGTGATACTGGCCATAATCTTCCTGCGCAAGCTCTTTGTAAGGCCAAGTGACCTGCCGCAACCCGACAGCAAGCACCAGAAAAATGTGTTCATCGCCAGCTATTGTGTCACTAACCCCGACATTTTCGGGAAAACAATTTCCGAGGTGGCACACGACAGCCATTACCATTTTGTAATATCAAGAATGTGGCACAACGGGCACGTGCTTATACCTATGCCAGAGAGAGTGCTGCAAGAGAACGATATATTGCTTGTCATCACCAAACCCGAAGAGACCGGGGCGCTGCGGGACATATTCGGCAAGCAGGAGCAGAAAGATTGGAATGCCGAGAATATCGACTGGAACAAGATTGACAGCGAACTTATATCGCAGCGCATTATCGTCACACGCACTGAAATAAACGGGAAGAAACTATCGTCGCTGCGCCTGCGCAACAACTACGGCATAAATATAAGCAGGGTCTACCGCTCAGGGGTTCAACTACTGGCAACGCCCGACCTTGTGCTACAGCTCGGCGACCGCATAACCGTTGTGGGCGAGGCTGCCGATATAAAGCGCGTCGAGAAGATATTGGGCAATGCTGTCAAGAGTCTCAACGAGCCGAACCTGGTATCGGTATTCATTGGAATGATACTCGGCCTGATGGTGGGTAGTATACCGCTGTCGATACCCGGCATCTCGGTTCCTGTAAAGTTGGGACTCGCCGGAGGGCCTATCATTGTAGGCATACTGATAGGAACATTCGGGCCACGCCTGCATATGATAACATACACCACCCAAAGCGCGAATATGATGCTACGCGCTATCGGCCTCAACCTCTACCTCGCCTGCCTGGGACTCGATGCCGGAGCACATTTCTTTGAGACTATCGTACGCCCCGAGGGCGCGATGTGGCTTGTACTGGGCTTGCTCATCACATTTGTACCGGTAGTGCTCATTGGCATCTTTGCCCTGAGAGTGATGAAGCTCGATTTCGGCTCCATATCGGGGCTGCTTTGCGGGTCTATGGCAAATCCTATGGCGTTGAGCTATGTGAACGAAACGATAGAGGGCGACAAGCCTTCTGTGGCATACGCGACAGTGTACCCAGTGTGTATGTTCCTGAGGGTGATTATAATACAATTGTTGGTTATGTTCCTGATATGACACAATGGCAACGGTAAAGAGAACTGCGACAGTTGGCGGATATTTCATTGAAATCGACAGCAAGGAGATTGAGATTTACCGCATAGCGACCGATGGAAGCGGAGCGCTGAAGCGTGTCGAAGACCCGCAAGGCATAATAAGGCAGATAGCCGAAAAGGCAGGTTTTGAACGCGACTACAACTTGAGCTACCGCCAATATGTGGCAAGGCTCGTACAGCATATTAACGGACTCGAAAACAGAAAAAACGAGAGATAACTATGAAAAAAGGCATCACATTCCTGGCCTGTCTGCTTTGCGCAACAGGCATTTGTGCACAAGAGAGCAACAGCAACGAACTGAAAGTATGGTTCGACCAGCCGACAACCCTCAAAGGACGCTGCGTATGGTATGGCGGACGCCCCGACCTGTGGGTTGGACGCGACAAGCCCGAATGGGCAGGGGAAGGAGCATACAACCCCGACCAAGAGTGGGAGTCGCAGTCATTGCCGATAGGCAACGGCAGCATTGGCGCAAACATTATGGGGTCGCTCGAGGCTGAACGCATCACCCTCAACGAGAAGACCCTGTGGCGCGGTGGCCCAAACACCGAGAAGGGTGCCGAATACTATTGGAACGTGAACAAGCAGTCGGCACATCTGCTCGATGACATCCGCCAGGCATTCATCGACGGAGACGATGAAAAGGCCGCCAAACTCACAAGAGAGAATTTCAACAGCACCGCCTCCTATGAATATTATGGCGAGAAACCTTTCCGTTTCGGCAATTTCACCACAATGGGCGAGATTTACATCGAGACAGGGCACAGTATGGTGGGACTTGGCGATTACAAGCGCAGCCTGTCGCTCGACTCGGCACTCGCAATGGTACAATATACCAAGGACGGCATAGATTTTGAACGCCGATATTTTGTCTCGTACCCCGACAACGTGCTGGTAATGAAATTCAGCGCAAGCCGGCCGGGAATGCAGAACCTCACATTCAGCTATGCCCCCAACCCGGTATCGGAAGGCACATTGCAACACGACAGTTACGATGGATTTATATGGAAAGCAAAGCTCGACAATAACGGTATGCAATATACCGTGCACATCAAGGCCGTTGCAAAAGGCGGCGAATATTCTCTTCAACACGGCAAGATTCATATCGAGGGTGCCGATGAGGTCTGTTTCTATGTCACAGCCGACACCGATTATAAAATCAATTTCGACCCCGATTTCAGCGACCCGAAGACGTATGTCGGTGTAAACCCCGATGAAACGACTGCACGATGGATGAAGAACGCTGTCACAAAGGGATACGATGAACTGTTCAGGGAGCATTATGCCGACTACTCTGAGCTTTTCAATCGTGTGCAGCTAAGCCTCAACCCCAATGCCCCAACGACATTGGAGCTTCCGGGTGTAAAGAACCTCCCGACACCTCAGCGCATAAAGAGCTACCGCACCGGGAAACCCGACTACGGGCTCGAAGAGCTCTATTTCCAGTTCGGCCGCTACTTGCTCATCGCAAGCTCACGCCCGGGCAATATGCCGGCGAACCTGCAAGGCATCTGGCACAACAATGTCGATGGCCCCTGGCGTGTCGACTACCACAACAACATCAACCTGCAGATGAACTACTGGCCTTCGTGCGCTACCAACCTGCATGAGTGCACACTGCCGCTGATTGATTTCATACGCACATTGCAAAAGCCTGGTGAGGTGACTGCAAAATCATATTTCGGCGCACGTGGATGGACTGCCAGCATATCGGGTAACATATTCGGCTTCACAGCTCCGCTCATAAGCCAGGATATGTCGTGGAATTTCAACCCGATGGCAGGTCCTTGGCTTGCCACACACGTGTGGGACTACTACGACTACACTCGCGACAGAAAGTTCCTAAAGGAGACAGGCTACGATATTATCAAGAGCAGCGCCCTCTTTGCAATGGACTATCTTTGGAAGAAACCTGACGGCACATACACTGCAGCACCTTCGACATCG
>CALBKR010000165.1 GCA_937896105.1 uncultured Bacteroidales bacterium | reverse complement strand
GGCCGACCGTTACACTGCCGAGATGAGCATTGACTTTGAGATTGACAACAGGGATTTCATTCCGGGTCTCAAGACCGTGAAGGCTGAGGTATACTCACCCGATGGCAAGCTCGTCGGCGAGGGCGAGGCAACTGTGAACACAGCAGCCAAAATTGCATCGCCAAGCGGCAATATCAAGTTCGAGGTTTACAACGTACAGTTGTGGAGCGCCGAGAAGCCAAACCTCTACACCGTACGCATCATACAGTGCGACGAGGATGGCAACGAGGAGATGGCATTCTCTACAAAACACGGTTTCCGCAGCATAGAGATAAAGAACTCACTCGTGTACATCAATGGCGAGAGAGTATTCTTCAAGGGCGTAAACCGCCACGACACACACCCTGTATACGGCCGCGCCGTTACAACAGAGTCGATGTTGCAGGATGTGCTGCTTATGAAGCAGAACAACATCAACACTATACGTACAAGCCACTACCCCAACGCTGCCAAGATGTATGCAATGTTCGACCACTATGGTCTCTATTGCTGCGACGAGGCCGACCTGGAGAACCACGCGAACCAGAGCCTTTCGGACCGTTCGACCTGGATTCCTGCATTTGTCGACCGCATAAACCGTATGGTATTGCGCGACCGCAACCATGCTAGCGTAATAATGTGGAGCCTTGGCAACGAGGCCGGCAATGGCAACAACTTCGGCCCTTGCTACGACGAGGCAAAGCGTCTTGACAACCGTCCGGTACACTATGAGGGAACACGCTCGGGTGCCGACTACGGCGGCGGACGCTTCAGCGATTTCTATTCAAAGATGTACCCCGGACAGGCTTGGATGGAGAAGAACACCAACAACCTCGACAAGCCGATGTTCATCTGCGAGTATGCACACGCAATGGGTAACGCCATCGGCAACCTCAAGGAGTATTGGGAGAAAATCGAGGCATCGAACTCCTGCATCGGCGGTTGCATCTGGGACTGGGGTGACCAGGCTATCTACGACCCACAGGAGATGAAGGAGGGTATTTACCGCATACACACCGGTTACGACTACCCGGGACCTCACCAGGGCAACTTCTGCTCTAACGGTATTGTATCACCTCTGCGTCAGGAGGGCGGCAAGCTCAAGGAGGTTAAGGCTGCACACCAGTTCATTGACATAACAATACCCGAGGTGAACACCGAGTTCGACGGCGGTATCGTTACCATCGCACTCAAGAACAAGTACAACTTCACCAACCTCAAGGAGTTCGATGTAATATATGAGTTCGTGAAGAACGGCAAGGTTGTTTACACAGGCCGCACAAAGGCTCCATCGGCAGCAAGCGGCGAGACCGGCAAGATTTGGGTTACTGTAAAGAAAGCAAATATCAACCGCGCCATCAAGAAGGGCGACGAGCTTCTCGTTAACGTACACGTTGTTTACCGTGACGCACAGCTCTTTGCACCTGCAGGCCACGAGGTTGCACTTGCACAGTTCACACTTGCCGAGCGCGGCCCGCTTGCAACCATCAAGTCAAAGGGGGCTCCTCTTGCACAGCCATCGGCACTGCACGAGGTAACAGTGGGCAATGAGAATGTATCGGTTACATTCGATGCCGAGACTGCACAGCTCACTGCACTTGCTTTCGGCGGCAAGAACATCATCGCCGACGGACAGGGCTTCATATACGACAACCACCGCTGGATTGAGAACGACAAGTTCAGCAACACAGCAAACGGCCTTGAGGAGCGTGGCGAAATCAGCGTAGTAGAGGAGAACGGCAACACTGTTGTAAAGACAGTGCGCAACGGTTCCCTCTGCGACACCGAAATCAATTTCACCATCTACCCACAGGGTGTTGTGGATGTGGAGGCTACATTCATCCCCAAGAACGGTGACCTGCGCCGTGCAGGCCTTGTTTGCGGCATAGACAAGTCATTGAGCAATGTCAGCTACTATGCATACGGTCCTTGGGAGAACACCGTTGACCGCAAGGATGGCGTTATCGTTGGCCGCTACACAACAACCGTAGGCCAGATGGCCGACAACTATGTGAAGCCACAGAGCAGCGGCAGCCGCGAGGGTCTGCGTGAGCTCGTTCTCACCGACGACCTTGGTCAGGGTGTGAAGATTGAGACTGAGGGCAATGTAAGCTTCTCGGCACTCCCCTACACCGACGCCGACCTGATGAACGCACAGCACTATTGGGAGATGGAAGAGCGCCCATACACCGTTCTCCACCTCGACGCCTGGCTGCGCGGTATCGGCAACGCATCGTGCGGACACGATGTAGGTACAATGCCAAAGTACTGCGTCCCCAACGAGCCTATGACATACAAGCTCCGCATATCGCCTGTCGTAGCAAAGTAATCGACAGATGTATATTATAAAAACTCCGTGGCGTTATCAACGCCACGGAGTTTTTATATATATATTGACAATGATTTCCAAACCCGGCTCATAACAGTTTCTTTATGACCGCGGCGCAGCCGCAACGCTTGCAGAGAGGCTCCACAGCCCTGTGTCCCGTGAAACCATTATAGATGGCACGCGCACGCGGTGAGGCAAGCACCTCGTCCAGCTGCTGCTCAAAGAGATTGCCGAGCGTTATTTCGCCTGCACTGTCAAGACAACAGGGCACGACCGTGCCATCGACAAGCACCCCAACCTGGTTACGCAGCGCATAACAGAAACGTTCCTCGTCACCCGCTGAGGCATTACCGCCGGAAGGCCAGTCGAACTTACGGCCATACTCGATATAAATGTTATCGGCAAGCTTCCAACCGTCACTACGCGGAGTCCACGGACGAGCCACATACTGCGACACAATATCGAGCAGGCGCTCATTCTCGCTGTCATAACCGCCCTTGTTCCACAAGCGCAGAACCATTATCACGCCCTTGGAGGCAGCTTCCAAAGCAAAGCGCATTACACCGCCCACATAACCCTCGAGGTCGCCAATGCCATTTCCCTCGTGCGAATGTAGCGACACCTGCACCTTGTGCGGCAATGCATCGATAAGGGCACCGGCACGTGACAACAGGGTGCCATTGGTGGTTATCACAGGTACAAACCCCTTTGCACGCGCAACGCGGACAAACTCGGGCAATCGCGCGTGGAGCAACGGCTCACCCATAAGATGGAAATAGAGGAACTTTATCCTGCCTCGCAGACGGTCGGTGAGAAAGTCGAACTCTTCGGAAGAGAGAGAACGCTTAGGCCTTGATGTCTTTGGACAAAAGATGCAATCAAGGTTACAGATATTGGTTATTTCGAGATAACAGCGGGTAATCATAGGGGCAAATGTAGCACATTTAATATGAATTGACAACAGGACACACCGCAAAGAACAAGAAAGAGAGTAAATGGTATTAGTTTAAAAAACACTCCTTCTTACCTGCAAAAATGTAATTTATAAATCACCTTCGCACTATAAGGGCAAGAGAAGTTATAGTTTACAAGCATTACCGCCCCATTAAAGCCGCCTGGAAGTATCTTGAATTCTGGTGCAGACAATCAGACAAAAAACTCAGTTTAAAAGTCGCGGGTAAGTGAGTGTAATGCAAACATATTTGCAATTACACAACGGACGGGAGCGATTTCTCTAAAGGTTAAGTTCTATAATGTAATCTACAATCTCCTTTGCGCTCAAATCACGGCAGTTCAGTGGTTCCATCTTTATTGGTTTTATAATTTATGCGACAAAGATAGTTGTATGATTATGAGATTAAGTTGCGATAATGCCACAAAATAAATATTTTCAAATTAAATTAGCAAGTACTTTATTTTGCTTAAAGAAAATATATATTTATATTCGCACTGAAAAAATGGTCGCAACAAGCGACTAATATTTCAATAGACTATAAAGACAGAGTCATGATAATAGACAGAAAAGAATATTTGGATAAGTTGTATGCCAAACGTTGGAACGGCAAGGTTAAGATAATTACCGGTATCAGGCGTTGCGGAAAATCCTTCCTGCTTTTTAAACTGTTCAAGAATAGGTTGTTGGAAGAAGGCTTGCAGGAAACTGATTTCGTGGAGATTGCTCTTGATAGGAAGTCTGATATTAAGTACCGAAACCCCAATCTGTTGTATGAATATATAATAGAACGCACAAAAGATGTGAACAGAAAGTTCTATGTATTTATTGATGAGATTCAATTATCTTATAAAATAAAGAATGATGACATTGATGAATC
>CALBKR010000164.1 GCA_937896105.1 uncultured Bacteroidales bacterium | reverse complement strand
ACTTGTCGTGGTCGATGTGTGCCTTGCCTTCCCTGTCATAAATGATGGCATCCTTGGGACAGTTTGTGTAGCAGGGGCGTGCAACACAACCGCGGCACAGGTTCGATACCTCGTAGTTGATTTTTACGCACGACGAGCAGGCCTCGTCCATAACGTGCAGCACAGCCCCGTCCTTCAGGTCAACTCCCTTGCGCTCCATCATACGTTGTGCGTAGCTGCTCAATGGATCCATCTCGCTCATCTCGTCCTGCATAGTGAAGCCGAGCATAGCCATTGTCTTGTATTTTACAACAGCACGCTCCTTGTGTATGCAGCACCTGCCTTTAGGCTTCTGGTTACGGGGATACATCTTGTAAGGCAGCTTGTCAATGTTCTCGAGCAGGTCGCCGTTCTTCCACATCGCAACCAACTTCTTCAAAAGTTTATAACGTATAAACATATCTGTTATAATTTGTGGCATGTTTTATAATTTAATAGAACAAGCTTTGTTTGTGACCATTCTGTTGAAACCTGTTGCGGCCAGCCCGGTATTTGAGGCTGCCCATGCACAAAATTTGCCGTAAAAATAACTAAAAAACATTGAATTCGATTACTTTTGCAATAATGTTTTCCATTTATTTGTAAAAATGAGCAAAAATGATGCCGACAGCCTCGTAAATGTGCTTGAAACAGCCCCGGTAGTTCCGGCCGATGTGTGGCATATGCTGCTTACAGGTCTCGACGATGCCGGCAAGGAGCATATCACACATCTTGCACGCAAAGTGGCTCAGTCGCATTTCGGTACAGGTGTATATGTCCGTGCTCTTATCGAGATAAGCTCCTATTGCCGTAACAACTGCTATTATTGCGGTTTGCGTTGCAGTAACAGGACTGCTTCGCGTTACCGGCTTGGCAAGGACGATATTTTGGAATCCTGTCGCGTAGGTGCATCTCTCGGGTTCAACACCTTTGTGCTGCAGGGTGGTGAAGACCCTGCACAGAGTGACGAGTGGCTGGCCGGTGTGGTTTCGGCGATACGTGCCGAGCATCCCGACAGGGCGATAACGCTCTCCGTCGGTGAACGTGGCACTGCTGCCTATGAGGCCTTTCGCAGTGCAGGTGCCGACCGCTATCTGTTGCGGCACGAGACAGCCGACAGCGGGCACTACCGTCAGCTCCATCCACCGACGATGGATATTGCCAACCGTCATCGTTGCCTTGCCGACCTCAAACGGCTTGGTTATCAGGTGGGCAGCGGAATGATGGTGGGTTCTCCCGGGCAACGAGTCGCTCATCTTGTCGAGGATCTTATGTTTCTTGACAGGCTGCAACCGCAGATGATAGGCATAGGCCCATTTATTCCTGCTACAGGAACGCCTTTTGCAGCTGAGCCTCACGGCAGTGCAGGGCTGACATTGCTGCTGATATCGTTGCTTCGCATCCGCTTCCCGTTGGCTCTTATTCCTGCAACTACTGCGCTTGCCACTTTGTTGCCCGATGGTACAATCCGTGGCATACTCGCCGGTGCTAATGTGGTAATGCCTAATCTTACACCGGCTGTTTACCGTAACAAATATACGATATATGACAATAAGAAATCGACTGGGAGTGAGTCGGCCGAACAGTTGACGCTGCTTTCCAATGATTTGGCCAAAATCGGCTACAGGATTGACTTTAGTCGCGGAGATTATAAGACAGTGGAGGAGTAGGTGTGATGATGTTGCCCCTCTTGTTTTGGAACGAGCAAGGCGGAGAGGGATAATTATAGAAAAATTAAAACAGACATTGAAATATGTACAACCCGAAATCAACAACAGCAACTGAATTCATAAGTGACAGCGAGATACGCTCCACAATGGAGTATGCCCGTGAGAACTGCAACAACCGTGACCTGATAGAGAAAATACTTGCCAAGGCTGCCGAAGCTAAAGGCATAACGCACCGCGAGGCTGCGCTGTTGCTCGAGTGTGAAGACCCTGCAGTGATAGAGCGTATATACGCACTTGCCAATGAGATAAAGCACCGGTTCTATGGTAACCGCATTGTGATGTTTGCTCCGCTTTACCTCTCGAACTACTGCGTCAACGGCTGCGTCTACTGCCCTTACCACGCAAAGAACAGGACTATCCGCCGTAAAAAACTGACACAGGAGGAAATTCGTGCCGAGGTAATTGCCTTGCAGGATATGGGTCACAAGCGGCTCGCCCTCGAGGCCGGGGAGCATCCGCTGATGAATCCTATCGAGTACATCCTCGAGAGCATAAATACTATTTACAGTATCAAACACAAGAACGGAGCCATACGCCGTGTGAATGTAAACATCGCTGCAACAACGGTCGAGAACTACCGCCGTTTGCGCGATGCCGGAATAGGCACATATATACTTTTTCAGGAGACATATAATAAGAAGAACTATGAAGTTCTTCATCCCACAGGCCCAAAGAAGGATTATGCTTGGCACACCGAGGCTATGGACCGGGCGATGCAGGGCGGAATAGACGATGTGGGTATCGGTGTACTGTTCGGGCTCGAGACCTATCGCTACGATTTCATTGGCCTGCTGATGCACGCCGAGCATCTTGAGGCAACATACGGTGTGGGGCCGCACACCATCAGCGTGCCGCGCCTGTGCAAGGCCGATGATGTCGACACAGCCGATTTCTCCAATGCGGTTCCCGATGAAATCTTCTACCGCATAGTGGCCATAATACGCATTGCAGTGCCTTATACCGGTATGATAATCTCCACCCGTGAGAGTGCAAGGAGCCGTGAGAGGTTGCTCGAACTTGGCATTTCGCAGATAAGCGGCGGCTCGCGCACCAGTGTAGGCGGCTATGTAAATGAAGAGGCTCCCGAAGAGAATTCCGCACAGTTCGACATTGCCGACCACCGTTCACTCGACGAGGTGGTGGGGTGGTTGCTCGACCTTGACCATATACCAAGTTTCTGCACCGCCTGTTATCGCGAAGGACGTACGGGTGACCGCTTTATGACACTGCTGAAGAACGGGCAGATATCAAACTGCTGCCTGCCCAACGCCCTGATAACACTTAAGGAATATATACGTGACTATGCATCGCCGGCAACCCGTGAAAAGGCCGAGGCTATGATAAAGCGGCTGCTTGCCGATGTCCCCAACGAGCGCGTGCGCAGCAGGGCTGTGGAATATCTTTCAAAGATAGATAACGGCGAGAGGGATTTTAGGTTCTAAAGTGTCCTTTTTTCTATAATAAGGGAGGAAAAGACGGCTGTATGGTTCGTCTTTTCTAATTTAAAGTGAGTTCGGTATAAGTTCAATTGAACCTGTCATGCTGGAACGAAGTGAAGCATCT
>CALBKR010000163.1 GCA_937896105.1 uncultured Bacteroidales bacterium | reverse complement strand
AGCCCGAGGGCTATGAATGGGTGGAGGAGCTGAAGGAAGTCATCGCCGGCAACGTGGATTTCGCCTGTGATTTCATTGAGAAGAACCTGTGGCTTGTCCCCCTTGCACCGCGCGACAACAGCTACGATGTGCTTGCCGACACACACATCGACCAGGCAGGTGCCAAGGCACTCTCCGATGCCGCTTGCGCCTGCTGGGACGCACTGCTCGCCAAGGATGTCAACGCCTGGGGCAAGGCCTGCACCGCATCATTCAAGGCACAGACAGCAATGTTCCCCAATATGATTTCACCACACGTGCAGAAAGCCGTAGACGAATACAAGGACAAGGTAAAAGGCTACAAGATAACCGGCGCCGGCGGTGGCGGCTACCTTGTACTAATCAACGACACACCTATTGACGAAGCCATTCAGATAAGGATAAGACGCAAATAACTGTAGCCCATATTCTTTATTGACAAAGAAACAAATATCTGAAAAAAAGAAACACCAAGGATTATGAAAGGAATAGTTCTTGCCGGCGGTTCCGGCACCCGTCTTTACCCCATAACGAAAGGAGTGAGCAAACAGATGCTCCCAATATATGACAAGCCGATGATATACTACCCCATATCGGCGCTTATGCTTGCCGGGATTAGGGAGATTCTCATCATATCCACCCCACAGGATTTGCCGGGTTTCAAGCGCCTGCTTGGTGATGGCAGCGACTATGGCGTGAGGTTCGAGTATGCCGAGCAACCGTCGCCCGACGGCCTTGCACAGGCTTTCATCATTGGTGAGGAGTTTGTTGGCAATGATTCGGTTTGCCTTGTTCTTGGTGACAACATTTTCCACGGCAGCGGTTTCTCAGCTATGCTCAAAGAGGCTGTACGTGCAGCCGAGGAGGATGCCAAGGCTACAGTATTCGGGTACTGGGTAGATGACCCCGAACGTTATGGCGTTGCCGAGTTCGACAAGGAAGGCAACTGCATCTCCATTGAAGAGAAACCTGCCGAACCTAAATCAAACTACGCGGTCGTGGGGCTCTATTTCTACCCGAACAAGGTTGTAGAGGTTGCGAAAAGCATCAAGCCATCGGCACGTGGGGAGCTCGAAATAACTACCGTGAACCAGCATTTCCTTTCCGATGGCGAGCTGAAGGTGCAGACACTGCCACGCGGCTTTGCTTGGCTCGATACTGGCACTCACGACTCGCTTGCCGAGGCATCGATTTTTGTCGAGGTTATTGAGAAGCGACAGGGCCTGAAGATAGCCTGTCTCGAGGGCATTGCATACCGCAAGGGATGGATCTCCGCCGACAGGCTCCGCGAGGTAGCACAGCCTATGATAAAGAACCAGTATGGGCAGTATCTGCTAAAAGTAATCGATGAGGTAGAACATTTCGGTGCCAATATTGATTGAGGGATATGGAGGTAATAAAAACTGATATAGAGGGCGTGGTAATCATAGAGCCACGTATCTTTGAGGACGAAAGAGGCTATTTCTACGAATCATTCTCGCAACGCGAGTTCGAAGAGAAGGTTTGCCGCACCACATTCGTACAGGACAACCAGTCGAAATCATCATACGGAGTATTGCGTGGCCTGCACTTCCAGAAACCGCCCCATTGCCAGAGCAAGTTGGTACGTTGCATTAAGGGTGCTGTGCTCGATGTGGCGGTGGACATACGCAAGGGTTCTCCTACATTCGGCAAGCACGTAGCGGTGGAGCTCACCGAGGACAACCACCGACAGTTCTTTGTGCCGCGAGGCTTTGCGCACGGTTTTGCCGTACTGAGCAAGGAGGCTGTGTTCCAGTACAAGTGCGACAATTTCTACTGCAAGGAGAGCGAGGGCGCTGTGGCTTGGAACGACCCGGAACTGGCTATAGACTGGAGGATACCGGCCGAAGATATCCTGCTGTCGGAGAAAGACAGGTTGAGCAAGAATATTGCCGAGGCCGATTACCTTTTTGACTATAACGAAAAATTCTATTAACAACAATGAATATACTTGTAACAGGTGCTAACGGGCAGTTGGGCAGTGAGATGCGACGTCTTGGAGCTGTTTCGCCCAACAACTACATATTTACCGATGTAGCCGAACTGGACATAACCGATGCAAATGCTGTCGTTTCGGCAGTAAAGGATAATGCGATAGAAATTATCATAAACTGTGCTGCTTATACCAATGTAGACAAGGCTGAAAGTGACGAGGCAACTGCAGAACTTATAAACGCGACAGCTGTTGCGAACCTGGCTGCTGCAATGAAGGAGGTTGGCGGCACACTCTTCCACGTTTCGACCGACTATGTATTCGGCCTTGACGGGAACACCCCACGCAGTGAGGAAATGCCTGTGAGCCCGCTTGGCGTCTACGGCCGCACCAAACTCAACGGCGAGCTTGCAATTGAGGCAAGTGGATGCAAGGCACTAATATTCCGCACAGCCTGGCTATACAGCGAATACGGCAACAATTTCCTAAAGACAATGCTCCGACTCACAGCAGAGAGAGAACAGCTTAATGTAGTCTTCGACCAGGTGGGAACACCCACATACGCCGGTGACCTTGCCCTTGCAATTTTCTCTATTATAGAGGCCGGAGTATATCCGGGCAACGAGGGCATCTATCACTTCTCGAACGAAGGTGTATGCTCTTGGTACGATTTTGCAGTAGAGATTGCGGCAGCTGCCGGTAATACCAATTGCCGCATCAACCCGTGCCATAGCATCGAGTTCCCATCACCGGTTACACGACCGCCATATTCGGTGCTCGACAAAACAAAAATCAAGAACACATTTGACATTGACATTCCGCACTGGCGAGAGTCGATGGAGTATTGCATAAAAAGAATTAAAGCTACAGGCAACGCATAAATCCAGAGCATTTTTCACCAACGAACACAGAAGGTGAACATATATTCAAAATAACAAATACAACAATTATGAAAATCGCAGTTGCAGGAACCGGCTATGTCGGTCTCTCTATGGCAGTGCTGCTGGCACAGCATAATGAGGTCACCGCTGTTGACATTATTCCCGAAAAGGTAGACATGATCAACAGCAAAAAATCTCCCATCGTGGATCGGGAAATTGAGGAATATCTGGCAAGCAGAGAGTTAAATCGCACCGCTACAACAGACGGCGCATCCGCTTATCGGGATGCAGAGCTTGTTATCATCTCCACACCGACGAATTACGATCCAAGCAAGAACTATTTTGATACCAGTTCCGTGGAAGCTGTGATCGAACAGGTCATCGAAGTCAATCCCGATGCCATCATGATTGTAAAATCCACCGTTCCCGTTGGTTTTACAGAGAAGGTACGTGAGGA
>CALBKR010000162.1 GCA_937896105.1 uncultured Bacteroidales bacterium | reverse complement strand
CCTCCGGCGGCCAAGGGCTCTGCCCTTGGATCCTGCTTAAGGGCCATCGGCCCTTAAGAATCCCATTATGATTACCGAGGCCATCTTATTGGCCTCGGTAATCGTTATTCAAAAGGCGGTGAACGCATTGCTGCGGTTCATACGAGGTAACGGCCCGATGCAGGCATTCTGACAGCGTTTGCATTGGGAGGATATGGAGGCTGTTGGAACGGCTGCATCGGTTTCATTCTGATTTTTTCAAAATGAAAGGAGCCGTACAAAATGAATTGGGAACAGCATATTGCACACTTGGTGTGATGCGCCTATGAGTTAAAAAAGAGAAACGGACAGTAAAATGGCTGTCCGTTTCTCTTTTTTTTATTATTTTCGCAACCTAATTCCAGATTACTATGAGTGAACAGCCGAGAGCCTCGTTCGGGGGCAAATTAAGTGTGATATTGGTTGCGGCCGGCAGTGCGATAGGTCTTGGTGCCTTGTGGCGTTTTCCTTATATCGCAGGCAAGCACGGCGGGGCTGCCTTTCTGCTTGTATTCCTGTTGAGCGTGCTTGTAGTCGGCATTCCTGCTATGCTTGCCGAGTTTGCTGTGGGGCGCAGGACACGCAAGAATGCTGTGGGTGCTTTCCGCACGCTCTCAAAGCGTTGGAGCTGGTTGGGGTACAGTGGCGTGCTCGGTGCGCTGCTCATATCGGGCTACTACTATCTCATCGCAGGTTGGTCGCTCGAATACTTCGTGAGTTCGATAACAGGCGGTATGTTCAGTTCCGACCTGTCGTTTAAGGAACAGTTTGCCGGTTTCCAATCATCGTGGCGTCCGTTGTTATATGGCGTAATATTTATCCTGATGACACATTTTATTGTTGCAAGGGGTGTAGAGAGGGGTATCGAGAAGGCTTCAAAGATTATGATGCCGATGCTGCTTCTCATTCTTGTTGTGATGGCTGTGCGTGTCGCCTTTATGCCGGGTGCGTCCGAAGGCTACAAGTTCTTCCTTTCGTGTGACTTCTCCGAGGCCTTCAAGACCGATACGATAATGATGGCCATAGGCCAGGCTTTCTTCTCCTTGTCGGTGGGAATGGGGTGTATGGTAACGTATGCCTCATACTTCAAGAAGGACAACAATTTGGTAAGTACCTCTTTAAATGTGTCGATACTCACCCTGTTTGTCTCGATTCTTGCCGGCCTTGTGATATTCCCCGCTGTCTTCAGTGCCGGTCTTGAGCCTACCGAAGGACCGTCGCTTGTCTTTGTCACATTGCCCGAAATATTCAAGGGGATGCCTTTGGCGCCTTTGTGGTCAGCAATATTCTTCCTCCTTGTCATTCTTGCCTCGCTCACCTCGACGATATCTTTCCACGAGGTACTCACGGCCTACACTGCCGAGGAGTTCAAAATATCGCGCAAGAGTGGCGCAACAATTACCACCGTTGTATCAATCCTGTTGAGCGCCGTTACGTTCTATGAACTCTTCGGGGTCGACTTCCTTGAACTGTTCGACAATATCACCGCCAATATGCTGATGCCGTTGGGCGCAATGTTCACCTGTATCTTCGTGATGTGGTTTATGAAGAAGGAGTTTATGAAGGCCGATGGCACATTCAAGACTGCTATTCTCAACACTATGCAGACTCCCGCTCTGTTCGCACTAAAGAACGGTCTTGTGGAGGGTAAGGCAAAGGCTGATATGATTGAGCGTCTGCGCAAGAATTTCGCCGAGCACGACAACTGCTTGCAGACAGGTTT
>CALBKR010000161.1 GCA_937896105.1 uncultured Bacteroidales bacterium | reverse complement strand
CTACAGGCTGGAGTATGGGCTGGAAACTTAACCAGTGGGCTCGCTTGCACGACGGCAACCACGCATACACACTCTTCGGCAACCTGTTGAAGAACGGAACACTCGACAACCTATGGGACACACACGCTCCGTTCCAGATTGACGGCAATTTCGGCGGTACAGCCGGAATAACCGAGATGCTGATGCAGAGCCATATGGGATTCATACACCTGTTGCCTGCACTGCCCGATGCTTGGGAAGAGGGCAAGGTAAGCGGTATCTGTGCCCGCGGTGGGTTTGATGTCGACATCGCCTGGAAGGATGGCAAGTTGAGCGAAGCGACTGTCACATCAAACAGCGGTGGCCGATGCGAACTGCGCTATGGCGACAGCACATTGTCGTTCAATACCAAGAAGGGCGCATCGTACAGAATTACCCTCAAAGACAACAAACTGAAGAGCAAGAGATTATAAATACATCATCAGCGTGGCTGCGGCCACGCTGATGATGTATTATATGGGTTTGCAATATCAGAAACTGATTGCCAACGACATACCGCCGGGTATGGCGTTTACCTGTAACGAGGCGTTGTGCTCCTTCTCAAGGCGGTTAAGACGCGTTTTGTACACACAGGCCACCGGTATACCGGCTACAAAGCAGGCACTGCCAAGGAAGAACGAGCCCACTCCAAGGTATATCGCGGCATTGGCGCCTGTCATATCCTGACAGGTTAGAGCCTTTGCTACGCCAACCACTGTTGATACCGAGGTTGCCATAAAGCCCACAGCAGCCAATCCCAAGCCGCCGAATGTGAGCCCGAGACCGGTCTTGTATCCGGCGCGGTACTTGAGATAGTCCTTGCTCCTGTCGATACCGTTGAGCGAAGAGAAGCAGTTTGCTGCAGTTCTCTTGTCAAGTTTCTTCTTGTCTACATATACCCTGCTGCCACGTATGTCAACGGGCTTGTTGCCAAATTCCGGCTCTGTTGCCGAATACTGCGCCATAGCATTGACACTGATGAATGCAACGCAAAAAATCAATAAAAGCCTTTTCATAGCAATAGTAAATTATAAGTTTTTCCTGTTGTGGAACACACTGCTCCGGTGCGAAGAAATGAAAAAATTCACAAAATCGCAATAGCGGACGCAAATAATTTACCATTTTCACGAGCGCGGCATCCTTTTCTACTGCAAAAGGGATGCAGGAATTGCTGTCAATTGAGCATCTACTGCTTCAACAGGATACTCTCTATCGCCTCGCGCAACTGCGCTTTGCCCATAGCACCCTGCGAACGCTGCAGCTTGCCGTCCATAGGCACGAAAATCAATGTGGGGATTGAACGTATGCCGAACAATGATGAGAGCTCTTCCTCTTCATCGACATTTATCTTGTAAATATCGACCTTGCCGGCAAACTCTTCAGACAGTTCTTCCAGCACTGGGGATAGCATCTTGCAAGGGCCGCACCACTCTGCATAGAAATCGATGAGCGCAGGCCTGCTGCCTAAAAATTTGAACTCTGTGGATGATGTGTAATCGGCCACACGTGCCTTGAACTGTTCGTTTGTCAAATGAATTGTTGCCATAATTTTTTCTTTTAGTTGTTAGTTGATTTGCAAATATATGAATTCATTTCAAAAAATATATACAAATAACATTTTTTAGCTTTTCAAAAGGACAACATATACAAGGCAAAGCCTAAAAAGGGGATGATGTCAATAAAATATCAATAAAAACAGCGGCACTTTATTGATTGTTTGAAGAGTTTAAGCTAAATTAGCACAATTATTACCAATTAATTCACTACTATGCGGCAATATACACCACTCCAACGCTTCCTGCGTTTACTGCGAAGATACAACAGGTACATAAAGGTATCGCTCATTGCCATCATTGCGCTGGTAATTGCGGTGTTACCGACAAGCGTGTTCGGCATCCCGGGCCTGACACCTATCCAACAGCGTGTGATTGCTATTTTCGTGTGGGCGGCACTTATGTGGATTATCGAGGCTGTGCCGGCCTGGACTACCTCGCTGCTGATTATCGTCATTATGCTGCTCACCGTATCGGACAGCGGAATAACGCCGCTGGTAAGCGGGTTCGACAAGGGTGAGCTGATGAGTTACAAGAGTATAATGAACACTTTTGCCAACCCCACGGTAATGCTTTTTATGGGAGGTTTTATCCTTGCACTTGTAGCCTCGAAAAGCGGTATCGATATCAGTATGGCACGAGCAATGCTAAAGCCGTTCGGTTCAAAGCCCAAGATTGTGGTTCTCGGCTTCATACTTGTAACGGCAATTTTCTCGATGTTCGTCAGCAATACAGCCACTGCTGCAATGATGCTCACCTTTATGGCTCCTATATTAAGGCAATTGCCACCTACGGAGAAGGGCACCGCAGCACTGGCATTGGCCATCCCCATCGGCGCCAACATCGGCGGCCTTGCAACCCCTATCGGCACACCTCCGAATGGCATTGCACTGCAATACATAAACGACACCGAGGGACTGAACTTGAATATAGGTTTCGGTGAGTGGATGATGGTTATGACCCCGCTGATGCTTGTAATACTCTTCATTTCGTGGTTCCTGCTCAGCAAGATGTACCCATTCACGGCCAAAAAGGTAAACCTCCACATACTTGGCGGTGCAAAGAAGGGCTGGAGAACGAATGTAATATACGGAACCTTGGCGGTAACCATATTGCTGTGGATGTTCGAGAGCTTTACAGGCATCAACTCATACGTTGTGGCACTTATTCCGATAGGAGTATTCTCCATAACACGAATAATAAAGTCGAGTGACCTGAAGGATATCGACTGGGCCTGCTTGTGGATGGTAGCCGGAGGCTTTGCACTTGGCGAAGGAATGTCAAAGACAGGACTTGCCGAGACTTTGGTGAACGCTATCCCGTTCAACACTTGGCCACCGCTGATGGTAATGCTTGGTGCCGGCCTCATCTGCTGGCTACTATCGCAGTTCATCTCGAATTCTGCTGCCACAGCATTGGTAGTACCCATTATGGTTGCCGTGGGCAGCGGAATGAAGGATGCACTTGGCGACTATGGAGGTGTCGGCACGTTGCTCGTAGGCGTTGCAATGGCGGCATCATTCGCAATGTCTCTGCCTATCAGCACTCCACCCAATGCCATCGCATACTCAACCGGCCTGATAAAGACCAGGCAGATGTTTGTCACAGGAATGCTTGTAGGTGTCATTGCACTTGTAATAGGATACACACTTATTATTTCGGTTGGCAAGACAGGAATTTTCGGATAAACAAAACACAGACACATATATATATGAAAAAGAGACTATTATTTGCATCGCTGATAGCAATGTTCATTGGCGGTGCCACTGCACAGGAGAAACCGGATTTCAGTTTCAAGTTCTATGGATTTGTGCGCAACTACGCTTGTTACGACACCAGGGAGAGCCTCACATCGAACAGTGAGCAGTTCTACTATATGCCAAAGAACGAGCTGCTTGATGCCGATGGTTGCGACATCAACGCACAACCTAATATGATGTTGCTCAGCATTACCACACGCTTGGGACTCAATATCACAGGCCCCCAGTTCCTCGGTGCAAAGACACTTGCAAAGATTGAGGCCGACTTTGCCGGTTTTGGCACAAGCAACACCGTGCTGCGCATACGCCAGGCATACGCAAAGTTGGAGTGGACACACAACCACCTGTTGGTGGGACAGGCGTGGCACCCGATGATGGGCGATATGATGCCCGATGTTTTCTCGCTTGAGACCGGTGCTCCGTTTACCCCGTTCAGCCGCACACCGCAGCTGCGATACGACTATGTATACAAGGGGCTTAAATTGACTGCCACAGCACTCTACCAGTTCCAGTACACATCGTACGGCCCCGACGGTGCTTCGTTCAACTATGCGCGCAATGCCGTCATCCCAGAGCTCTATTTCCAGGCAGCCTATAAGAACGGCGGGTTCCAGGCCGGCATCGGTGTCGATTTACTCACCCTGAAGCCCCGCCAGAGCTACACCCACACTGTGACAGTGCAGGAGCCTGTATTCGATGCTACAGGGAACCCCATCCTCGATGCCAATGGAAATCAAGTATTCACCCAGAACCAGGTAACCAAGACCCTCAAGTGCAACGAGGATAAGTTCCTGAGCATAACACCTACACTCTTTGCATCGTACAAGGCCGACCGTTGGGGCATCAAGGGTCGTGTAACATACGCGCAGAACGCGGCTCATCTGAGTATGATTAGCGGTTATGCCGTGACCGACATAAAGGAGAACGGTGAACAGGAGTACAGCACCATAAACAGCATCGGCGGTTGGGTGGATGCCACATACAAGCAACCGTTGAAGAAGGGTCACCTCACATTCTGCTGTTTCGCCGGCTACACCAAGAACCTTGGCTGCGATAAAGAGATTGTCAACAATATGATATATATGCGTGGCGAGAAGAATATGGACTATATGTGGCGTGTCGCACCCAGCGTGCTCTACACACACAATGCATTCCAGGTAGGTATCGAGTACAACCCCACAACAGTTGCATACGGCAAGCACGACGGCGACTACAAGATGTATAACCCAAAGAGTGTGACCAACCACCGTATATGCGCAATGGTAAAGTATAATTTCTAAACTACAATATGATGAACAAGAAGATTTTGACATTAGGCCTGATGCTTATGGCCGGGCTGGGTGCCACCGCACAGGTGAACCTTGTGAACCCCGTCCCGCAGGAGATAGCACCGGCAGACACAGAGAGAACCGTTTTCGATGCGCCTGCAACCTGGAGCATCAATGCTGCCAAGCAGCACTTGAGCGGATATGTTTATGATGCATTGGCAACAGCAACCCCTGAGATTGCGAAGAAAGCCGCTTTCAAGGTAACACTTGGCGTACGTGGCGACAGCAAGGTGAACAAGTACAAGAAACAGATTCCGGCCAAGCCCGAGGGATACTTTATGGAGGTTACCCCGAAAGAGGTAATCATCGCCGGTAACGACGAACAGGGACTCTTCTACGGTGTACAGACACTTCTTGGAATGATGAAGGAGGGCAAACTCGAAACCTGTACAATCACCGACTGGCCCGATGTTCCGTTCCGCGGAACAGTCGAGGGTTTCTATGGCACCCCCTGGAGCCACGAGGCACGCAAGAGCCAGCTCGCATTCTATGGCCGCAACAAGATGAACGTATACATCTATGGCCCCAAGGACGACCCTTGGCACCGCGACAAATGGCGTGAGGCTTATCCCGAGGCTGAAGCTAACCGCATTGCCGAACTTGTAAAGGTTGCAAAGGCCAACGGCGTGAATTTCTATTGGGCTATCCACCCGGGCGTCGATATCAAGTGGAACGATGAGGACCGCGACCACCTGATGGCAAAGTTCGAGGTGATGTACCAGTTGGGTGTACGCTCATTTGCGGTATTCTTCGATGATATCTGGGGCGAGGGCACAAAAGCCGACAAGCAGGCAGCGCTGCTCAACTACATCGACGACAACTTTGTAAAGGCAAAGAAGGATGTAGCACCGCTCATCCTCTGCCCCACAGAATACAACAAGGGCTGGGCTAACGAGGAGAAAGGTTACTTGCGCACACTCGGCAAGGAGCTGAATGAAGGAATAGAGGTAATGTGGACAGGAAACTCGGTTGTTGCCTGCATCGACAAGCCCACTATGGAGTGGATTAACGAGCGTATACAGCGTAAGGGCTATATATGGCTCAATTTCCCCGTAAACGACTTTGTGCGCGACCACATCCTTATGGGCCCTGCCTATGGTAACGGCCTCGACATCGCCTGCGATGTATCGGGTTTCGTAAGCAACCCGATGGAGTATGCCGAGACATCGAAGATATCTCTATACGGCATTGCCGACTACTGTTGGAATATGGAGGAGTATGACTACCAGAGCAACTGGGAGAAGAGCCTCAAGGATATTCTGCCCGGAAACTACAAGGCACTCCGTATATTCGCTCTCTACAACAAGGACTTGGGCCCCAACGGGCACGGTTTCCGCCGCGAAGAGGGCGAAGAACTGAAGGAGATTGCAGAAGGTGCACTGGATGGCAACCAGTTTGCGATAGCTATGCTCAATGTTGCCTGCAACGAGCTTGAGATAGCCTGCGACCTGCTGCTCACCGACACAGAGAACCCACAGCTGATACACGAGATACGCCCCTGGGTTATCCAGGGCAAGAACCTCGCGGCATACGGCAAGGCTGTCACCACAATGAATCTGCTTGCAACAGCAAAGGACAATGGCAGTGCAACAAGCCAGTTCATCAATTTCGAGAACCTGTACAAGCAGGCACGCTCACTACAGAAGCAGATGTTCGACTTTGAGAACGACAAGACTCAACGTCACCCCTACCAGATAGGTACAAAGGTAGGTACAAAGGTTATGCTGCCTACACTGAACGCCCTGTTCACAAAGGCTACCGAGACATATAACAAGATTAACGGCAAGTCACTCGACACAACTGCCGAGTATAACCCCTTCAAGCTCACATCAAGCGTTACACAGCTTGCTATGCTCCCTGTAAAGCTTAACGGCGATGTCGTTGAGATTGCATCGGCACTCGAGGTCATCAACTGGCAGGCAGGCGGCGAGCTGCTGCTCGAGAGCGAGAAGGCCATCACCTTCCAGGGTATGGACTTCAATATGGGTGTAAAGGGTGCCGCACAGCACTTCCGTCTTGAGCTCTTTGTCGACGGTGCCTGGAGAGAGGTTGCACTGCTCCACTACAGCGAGGATGATACCGTAATACACACCGGCAACGAACTGGGCGGTATGACAGCTACCAAACTGCGTATCACCAACAAGAGCGGTGCCGAGCAGCAGGTATTCTTCAAGAATTTCCGATTCATCAGAAGATAAATCCAAGTACATTTGCATAAACGAAACTCTCCCCGTCACGTTTGTGACGGGGAGAGTTTCGTTTATATAATCAGCTACAGGAACCGTATACTCGACAAATATCCCTTGCCGGTTCATCCAGCAAAATGACAAAGTAATGGTTAAAATGAACCTACATATTCTCCATTGAAATTGTAGTAGTCACTACCCCCTCTAAAGAAACCTGCTGCACGGAGAGGATATACCCACTCATATGTAGCTGGGACAATCTCTACACCGTTTTTGTCAACAACACCTATAGTAGCAAAAAAACCCATTTCGTCAAATAGTCGATTATTACCAGGCACCTTATTTGTGTAACACAGTATACCGCCGGTTTCTATGTTGAAAACTCCCTGAACATTCTTTCCGTTTTCATCTTTGCAAGGAACAAACCAGAGATTTTGTTTTGATGCCAAGTACCAATAGTGAGTAGGATCAGTTGCCATAAAACGTCCTCCTTGGACTCTGTATGGACCATACACCACCTTATTCCCTTTGTTTATAAACGCATATTCATATGCATCACTGCCAAACTTATTTACAACCATGGCATAACCATTGGCAAATGAAGATGCAATATCATAATTCATTTGGATAACAACTTTACCGGTTTTATCAATATAACCACATTTTTTACTATTATTCTTTACACGTGCCACTCCTTCTGCAAAAGAGCTGGCGTCACTGTAAACCAAAGGTATATTAAGTTTTCCGGTCTTGTCCACGAAGCCCCATTTACCATTCTTTTTAACAGCAGCCAAGCCTTCGTTAAACCTTTTAGCTTCGTCATACATAAAAGGGATAATTTCTTTACCGTTCTTGTCAATAAAGCCATATTTTCCACCTTTCTTTGCCCAAGCAAGGCCGGCGTAAAAATCACCGGCATCATCATACATAAAAGGTATTACCTCTTTACCGTTCTTGTCAATAAAGCCATATTTGCCACCTTTCTTTGCCCAAGCAAGGCCTTCACAGAACTCACCCGAGTCATCATATACACATGGGATAACCTCTTTACCGCTCACATCGATAAAACCATATTTTGTATTATCAATAGCCTGCACTCTGGCAAGCCCCTCTTTAAGATACTCCATTTTGTTATATCTTTTAGCAATCTCAAGACGTTCCTCTTGTGACAGGTTAAGCACAAGACTCTCTTGTGACAGACTCTCCTCGGATTCAGTGGTTGGTTCAACAGTTGTAGTTTTGGAGCCACCGCCACAAGAGAAAAGTGTAAATATGGAAATAACAATTCCCATTGTAAAATAATAAGTTTTTTTCATAATAATTGTTATTTAAGTTAGAAACTATTTTAAGAAGCTATTTGAATTTCTAAAATTATTCATTTGTTTATCAAGCATTCGTTTGCAGCACGTTAGTTATACCATAGCCTCTGTTGTTTCCGCTTTAAATTCGCAATCAACGGTGAGGCTGCGAAAGTTCTCTAGCTGCGAGAATGTTTTTTCTATAATCCAATGTCTGGTAACACTATGGGTTTTGCAGGACATCCGTCCGGCCTGAGGATTTGTCAGAATTCCATATACAATGCCCACACAATTTTTGGCAAAGATAGAAAAATGAATTAGGGATTATTTTGTTCATCTTGGTTCTTATTTATCCATCCGCTCTAGTTAAAAGATGTTTTACCACAATTGAGATGTTTTTTTATTACTTTTGCGAAAGAAAACAAAACGAAATGAATAAAGACGAGATATACGTAGCACTACAGCAAAAGGTTGAGATGGTTGCCGGGCGCAGTATGAACGCTCCGCGCGATTATGATTACCTGTCGACACTTATTTTCGACAGGACAAAGGCATATCTTGCTCCAATAACATTAAAGCGTTTTTGGGGTTATCTTGGCGAGAAATATCGCAAGAAACCATACCGCAACACACTTAACGTTCTTGCGATATACGCGGGATATACCAGTTTCGAAGCCTTTGAGAACAGCCTGCGGGGTATGGAGATTGCAAGCAGCGATTACCTGCCCACCGAGGACCTGCAAACGGCATCTCTGCGCAAAGGCGCAAGGATAGAACTTAAATGGGCTCCCGACCGCTGTGTAAAAATACAGTACGAGGGCTTTGATATGTTCCGCGTGATTGAGGCGGCAAACAGCAAACTGGCTGTGGGCGACACATTCCAATGTTACCACTTTGTAAATAACGAGCCACTGCATCTTCGCTGCCTTGTGCAGAACAACGGAGTGCCCACAGGATTTGTGTGTGGCAGAACTGGTGGCGTACAGTACAGAGTGCTTACCGAAGATTTGTGAGAAAGAGAAAATGATAACATCGGACTACATAAGCAACAACAACGCCTTTGACGAAAAGGTATTCATTGGTGACGTGGGTGTAACATCGCTGTCGTACAGGGTGAGCATTGATGGCAGGCAATACTTTATGAAACAGTTGCGCTCCGAGTTATTTCCGAACCAGGGCAATAGAGCTCTTTTTCACAAGGAGTATGAGCTTGGAAAAAAAATAGAGAGCCCATATGTGGTGAAGTATTATGATATTTGCGAAAGCGACGACAGACTGTACATTCTTATGGAGTACGTGCAGGGTGTTACCGTCGATGAGAAACTGACAAAGGAAAAGGGATTCTTTGCCAACGAACAGAATTTGTGGAAATTCACGTTGCAACTGCTCGAAGGTCTCAAGGCTTTTCACTCCAATGGAATTGCATACGTCGATGTGAGCCCCAGTAACATAATGCTCACTCAAATAGGTAACAACGTAAAGATTGTTGACCTCGGTTTCTGCTTTAGCAACGAACATTGCCATATATTGGGAAGCACAAAGAATTTTACAGCTCCCGAACTAAACAACAAAGCCGCCGAAAATATCGACGAACGCACCGACATTTATGCAGTTGGTTGCCTATTGCGATACATAAAACAAAGAACCGGTGCTAAATATTCAAGAAATTTCTACCGGATTGTAAAGAGGTGTACAAGAAACTGCAAAGAGAAACGCTACGCCACAATAGACGAAATGATATTGGCTATAAAAAAACGCAACAGCAAACGCAACTCTTTAATAGCGTTGATTGTTATGCTGGTGCTTATGCCAATTGTCTATTCTGCACTTATTGGAAATTCAAAGCCCCAAAAACCTGAAGTTGCAACAACCATAGAATTTGAAGGCGTCATTTATAGAACATTATCGCATAACGAGAGAACATGTGAGGTTGTGGGTGGTTGTGGAAACGAAGAAAGAAATGCGTATATATACCCCGAGATAACTTTAGACAACAAACAATACAAAACAATAAGCATAGCCGATTCGGCTTTTTACAAAAGCAAAATACTATCGGTGTACATTCCTGAGGGAATTAGGGACATCGGCAACAACGCCTTTTCTGAATGCGACTCAATAGTGAGCATTTCACTCCCCAGTACAGTGGAAAATATAAATGCATCGTTTACGAAAATGAAAAGGCTTAAAGCCGTAAAAATATCACCCGAGATAAAAAGTATTGGCAATACTGCATTTGTCGACTGCATATCACTCACATCTATCTATATTCCTGAAGGTATTGAACGCATAGAGCTGGATGCATTCGGCCGATGCTCAGGCCTGAAGAATGTTTCACTGCCACAAAGCCTTAAAGTTATTGAACGCGGAGTTTTCTGGGAGTGCAAGGGGCTGGAGGAGATTACCATCCCTTCCGGGGTAGAGGAGATTGGCGACTACGCATTTTTCCACTGCGACAGCTTAAAACACGTCTATATTCACGCACATACTCCCCCTGCAATCACCACAATCTTCAAGAACAGCAATGCAGTGATACACGTGCCGTTCACAGCCTTGGAAAACTACAGGAAACACCCCTACTGGTTAAAGTACAATATCAAGGGGGATTTATAGATGTCAAGCAACAATACCGGAGTTGACATCACCGCTTTGCCGCACCCCGCACGGGATGACTTTCATCCATCCTGCGTGCGACTGACTGCTATCGGTGATGTCGACTATTGTATAGTTGCCACGTGTTTACCAGGTTGTGCCACAGCGAGTAGAAGCCGCCGGCGATAGCTGTTACCGGGGTGAGGAATGTGTAGGCGAACCAGATGGCAAAGACGGTGTTTTTCTGCCCGAGTGCCTGGCCGCCGGCGATTATCTCGCCGTTGCGAGAACCCACGTAGCGCCCGAATGCGAACTGCAGCAGGCAGCACACAAGCGACACAACTGCTATGCCTGCCATAACCAGAATTGATAAGTGGCTGTGCGCAATTGCCCTCGATGTCATTGCAATGGCAAGCGACAGCGCAACAAGCCATAGATAGAAGGGGAGATTGCGTCCTTTGGTAACAATACAGTTGTGTACACGTGGCATAAAACGACGTAGCAGCTCGGCACACAACAGCGGGCAGAGCAGCAACGGGAAGACCTTGCCGAGGACAAGCAGGAAGGATGATGCAAGCGACAGCCCCTCGAGCGGATGCGACAGCGCAAGGAACGGCGGTGCCACCAATGCCACAGCAATGTTTATCTGCATAGTGTAGGAGATGAGGGATGCTGAGTTTCCGCCCAACTTGGCGGTGATGACAGCCGCTGCTGTCGCAGTGGGGCACAGCAGACACATCATAGCCGCCTCAAGCAGCACACGCAGCGTCTCAGGCATATGCGGTACAAAAGCAATGGTAAGGGATATAGCGATGAAGGAGAGCATTTGGAATGCAAGCAACCACAAGTGCCACCGCGACGGCTTCAGTTCCTTTATCTTTACCTTGCAAAAGGTGACAAAAAGCATTGCGAATATTAGAGCCGGCTGCACAACCGAAACGGCTGACGACACAAAATCTTCGGTACCGCGGAAGAGCGGTATATTGACATAGAGCAGATACATCACCACTCCACTGAGCATAGCAATGGGCAGCGACCAGTCGCGCAGGAACCTCGGCACTCTCATAACAGGCTTCCCTCCTCAAGCGACCGCCACGCGTGTGGCAAGAAGTCGACAACATCACCGGCAACAAGCGCTGTTTGCCCCTTTTCGGAGGCTGCAAGGTCACCGGCAAAGCCGTGCAGATAGACACCGATGCGTGCTGCATCGACACTTGTATAGCCCTGCGCAAGCAACGACACAATGCAGCCTGTGAGCACATCGCCACAGCCACCGGTTGCCATCCCCGGGTTACCGGTGCTGTTGAAATGCATTGTCCCTTGCGGAGTTACTATCGCAGTACAGGCACCTTTAAGGACAACCGTTACACCGAATGTTGCAGCATAAGCACGCGCAGCCTGCAGACGCACAAAGGAACTGTCGGCAGCACCGAAAAGACGCGAGAACTCGCCCACGTGAGGCGTTATTATGCTGCCCTGCGGCAGGCATTGCAAATATTTGGGGTTGCGCGAAAGAATGTTCAGCGCATCGGCATCGAGCACCATCGGCACACGGCAAGCGGTTATCAGCTGCAACAGCGCCGCTTCGCTCTCTGCGCTCTGCCCCAACCCGGGGCCTACGGCCACCGCATTATATTTTGAGGTATCCAGGCTGTCACTGAAACAGCACTCGTTGCTGTCTATGCTTGTCATCGCCTCGGGAACTGCAACCTGCACAATTGTGTTGTTGCAGGCAGGAACGTGAAGAGTGAGCAGCCCCACACCCGAACGCAGTGCGGCACGTGCGGCGAGCACCGAAGCTCCGGCCATCCCCTTTGAGCCTGCAACAAGCAACGCACGGCCGTATGTGCCTTTGTGCGAGTGCCTGGCACGAGGCTTTATGAGTGGAGAAATATCGTTTTTATCTGTGTAGACAAAAGGAGAGGGTGTATCGGCTATTGCGCGTTGCGACAGCCCGATGTCGAGTACCTTGAACTCGCCCACAAACATCTCGTTCTCGGCAAAGAGCAGCGACAGCTTCGGGAACTGCAGGGTGAGCGTAAGCGTTGCAAAGACTATCAGTTGGCGCGAGGGGTCATTGTCACCGCCCATAAGCCCCGACGGCATATCAATTGCCACGACATCATTGGAGAGCATATCTATCCCCCTTACGACATCGGCGAACAGACCGCCGAGCGGACGGTTCAGCCCACTGCCGAAGAGTGCATCGACAATGACCGTCTCCCTGTCGAATACCGGCATAGAGAAGGCATCGCCCACCTCGGTAACCGCCACAGCTGTATCCTTCAGGCGCGCAAGGTTCGCGGCACAATCGGGCGACAATACCCCATTGGGGTTTATGAGCCACACAGCGACACGGTTGCCCACAGCATCAAGCATACGCGCCACGGCAAGACCATCGCCGCCATTGTTGCCAGGACCTGCGAACACAGCGAAGCTGCGCCCTGCATAGCGTTCAAGGATAGCATCAGTGAGTGCACGCGCCGCACGCTCCATCAGGTCGATGGAGGCAATGGGCTCGTGCCCGATGGTGTAGGCATCGATAGCCTTTATTGCCGATGTGGGGAAGAATTTCATAACCTTGCAAGATATTCCAAGCCCTCTTTGTAACCGTCGAAGCCCTTGCCGCAGATGGTCTTCTGGGCATAGAGCGAAACGAAGGAGAACTGCCTGAATTTTTCACGGGTCGAGATATCGGTCAGGTGCACCTCGACGGTGGGCAGAGCCACAGCCTTGAGCGCATCGAGTATCGCGACACTTGTGTGGGTATATGCGGCAGGGTTTATAAGAATGCCGTCGTGTATACCGAAGGCGGCCTGTATCTTGTCGACGATTGCACCCTCGTGGTTCGACTGGAACAGCTCGACCTCGAGTGACAGCTCCGCAGCCGCGTCGCGCACAAAAGCCTCGAGAGCCTTGAAATCCCTTGCACCATAAAGCGCCGGCTCACGCAACCCCAGCAGATTGAGGTTCGGGCCATTTATTACCAATATCTTTTTCATATATGCAGTATGTATAACGGGTTCCCACTATTATGCAAATATACGAATAAGCGAGCGAGAAATAACAAGTTTACTTGATTATTTATTGCAGCGAGCGAAAGTATATTCGAGGTTTATCTCAAATATACGAATAAGCGAGCGAGAAATAACAAGTTTACTTGATTATTTATTACAGCGAGCGAAAGTATATTCGAGGTTTATCTCAAATATACGACAAAGAATGGAAAAGGGTGTGGCTCGTAATAAAAAAACTCTCTCTTTGACTTTTCTTCAATTAGCTTTCACTATATTTGGGCTGCAATTGCAGCCCAAATATTTCTTATACGATACAAGCTGCACAAAACCGCCGATGAAAAGAGAGAAAATATTCAAATACCTGTCGATAGGCCTCTTTGCGACGATAACCGCAATCCTTGTCGCTGCCACCATAATGGAGAAACTGCACGGCACAAAGTATGCCTTGGCAAATATCTATTATGCAGGGTGGATGATAGCCTTGTGGGTTATGGCCACACTGTCGGGGATGATATACATTATACAGCGTAGGCTGCATCGGCGCCCGATAACGCTATGCCTGCATCTCTCTTTCGTAGTCATACTCATAGGCGCGCTTGTCACGCATATATGGGGTAAACAGGGTGCCGTGCACCTGCGTGTGGGCGACTATGCAACGGGCTACACGTTGAACGACGGCAGCGAGGAGAAATTCCCGTTCAGCCTGGCACTCGACAGGTTCGAGCTGGTGCAACACACAGGAACGGCAACACCAATGGATTTTGTGAGCAGCATTGTAATATACGACAACAGCCGCATCGAGGGCAACGTGTCGATGAACGACATATTCAAATACCGCGGCTACAGGTTCTACCAGTCGGGGTACGACGAAGACCTCAAAGGCACCACGCTGAGCATTGCATACGACCCTTGGGGGATAGGGATTACATACGCCGGATATATGATGCTGCTGTTCTCAATGATACTCTTCTTCTTCGAGCGCAACAGCGGGTTCCGCACCACACTGCGCCGGTTCCTGCACAAAGGCAAGAGCACTGCCGTAGCACTGTTGCTGCTCTTGGCAGCACAGGGTGCCGACGCAGCCGGGAAACCACAGGCACTGCCCCGGCAGGTTGCCGAGAGGTTCTGCGACCTTCATATATGCTACAACGGCCGTATATGCCCCTTGCAGACCCTCGCCATTGAGTTCACGACAAAGATATGCGGCGAGCGCAGCTACGAAGGATACAGTGCCGAACAGGTGCTCACCGGTTGGTTCTTCTTCTACGACGACTGGAAAAACGAACCGATGATAAAGATAAAGGGCAGTGAGGTGAAGAGCCTACTCGGCATAGACGGCGACTATGCAAGGCTCACCGATTTCACCGACCGTAACGGCTATAAGCTTGAGCAGGCAATGCGCGAGAGCGGCTCGTCGGAACGCAAGAATGTTGCAGCCGCCAACGAAAAGTTCAACATAATAAGCATGCTCTGCACCGGTACTCTGTTGAAAATATTTCCACATGCAGACCCTACAAGCGGAC
>CALBKR010000160.1 GCA_937896105.1 uncultured Bacteroidales bacterium | reverse complement strand
CTCAGTTGCTCGAAATGATTGAGCGCGGTGTGGATATGTTCGACTGCGTGATGCCTACACGAAACGGCAGGAATGCGATGCTCTTTACCAAACACGGCATAATGAATATGCGCAATGAGAAATGGAAATATGATTTCTCCCCTATTGAAGAGGATGGCGCATCATTTGTCGACACACTCTACAGCAAGGCCTATCTGCGCCATCTATTCATTGCACAGGAGCTGCTTGCATTGGAAATAGCATCGATACACAACCTTGCTTTCTACGTATGGCTGACACAGGAGGCACGCAAGCATATTCTTATGGACGACTATGCAAGCTGGAAGAGGACAATGCTCGAAGAGGTCACAAGACGATTATAAAACAGACTGCAACAAAGGCACAGAAGAGAAACAGGACAAAGGCTTAAGGTAATGAGAAGGTTTCTTGACATTTTCAAACTACAGCGGCTCGACCGTTACATCATAAAGAAGTTTTTGGGGACATATATATTTTCCCTAATATTGATAATTGTCGTAATCATCGTTTTCGACTACAATGAAAAGATTGACAAGTTCGTCAGTTCAAAAGCTCCGATGAACGAAATCATTTTCGACTATTATCTGAACCTTGCACCATATTATGCCAACACCTTCAGCGCACTGTTTGTCTTTATCTCGGTTATATATTTCACATCGAAGCTTGCCGAGAATTCCGAGATAATAGCTATACTCTCCTCGGGAGTCAGTTTCAGGCGACTGATGAAGCCCTATATGATTGCCGCAGGAATAATATCGCTGATGACCTATTTGATGACAGCATTCATAATACCGAACGGAAATGCTACGATGCTCGAATTCGAGCAGAAATACAGCAAGAAGAAGAAGGTGGAATCGGCAAATGACATCCAGTTCAAGATTGACGACAACACCATCGCATTCATCGAGCGGTTCGAAAGCAAGAACAACACCGGCTGGCGTTTTATGCTCAACACATTCGAAGAGAAGAAGCTCGTTTCACATATGGAGGCAAGAACAATTACATACAACCCCGACAGGCCTCACATATGGACAGCGCGACACTGGAAAATACGCGAGTTCCACGAAAACGGCGAGATAATCAGGGAAAGCAAGAAGGAGCCGCTGGACACCCTGTTGATGATTGAGCCAAGCGATTTCCTTATCTCGGAAGGCGAACAGGAGACTATGACAACACCCGAGCTGAGTGCTTATATCGACAAGCAGAAGGAGAGGGGAATTGCCAACATCCAGAGCTTTGAAATTGAATACCACAAACGTATCGCGATGTCATTTGCAGCCTTTATCCTCACGATAATCGGAGCATCCTTGTCATCAAGGAAGGTAAAGGGCGGAATGGGATTGTCATTAGGAATAGGACTTGCATTGAGTTTCTCATATATCTTGTTCCAGAGTATCTCATCGGCATTTGCCGAGCAGATGCCTGTTGCGCTTGCCGCGTGGTTACCCAACATAACTTATTCAATAATAGCAATAGTCCTTTATATAAGGGCGCCAAGATAAAAGATGTATTTTACCGATTTTGATTTTGAAGACGAGGTGCTTGACGCACTCGATGCGATGCGCTTCGAAAAGTGCACGCCGATACAGGAACAGACACTTGGACCGCTGATGGACGGACGCGACCTTATAGGCGTGGCACAGACAGGAACAGGAAAGACTGCCGCCTATCTGCTGCCGGTACTCAACAAGCTATGCCAAGGCGGATATCCCGAGGATGCCATAAACTGTGTAATAATGGCTCCCACAAGAGAGCTTGCACAACAGATAGACAGGCAACTTGAGGGGTTCACCTATTTTATGAGCGTATCGAGCGTAGCTGTTTACGGAGGGAACGACGGACAGCGATATGAGCAGGAGCTGCGTGGAATGGCAAAAGGAGCCGACATAATCGTTGCAACTCCGGGCCGACTGATAAGCCACATAAACCTGGGCAATATCAACCTGTCTAAAGTATCGTTCTTTATCCTTGACGAGGCCGACCGTATGCTCGATATGGGTTTCTACAGTGATATTATGACAATTGCCAAGCAACTGCCAAAGGAGCGTCAGACAATGCTCTTCTCGGCTACTATGCCCGAGGAGATACGCCGCCTTGCGAGCGACATTCTCACCGACCCGCTGCAGATAACACTGGCGTTGGCAAAGCCTGCGGACGGCATCACACAACAGGCATTCATCTGCCACGAAGGACAGAAGCTCGGCATTCTTAACAGCATTTTCGACAATGAGAGCAGCGAGAGGGTCATTCTATTCGCATCGCGCAAGACAAAGGTCAAGGAGATATCGCACACACTCAAAAAACACGGTTTCAACGTGGGCGAAATGCACAGCGACCTGTCGCAGAGCGAACGTGACGAGATTATGTTCCAGTACAAGAGCCGCAAGATTGATATGATTGTCGCTACCGACATCCTTGCACGCGGCATTGACATCGACGATATACGCATTGTCATAAACTACGATGTTCCGCGCGACTGCGACGACTACATCCACCGCATAGGCCGCACTGCCAAAGGACGCGCCATAACATTGGTGAATGTCGAGGACCAGGAGTATTTCAAGCGCATCGAGGAGTTTATTGAACAGGATGTTACAAAGATGGAGGTTCCTGCCGTTCTTGGAGAGGCACCGGCATACGAGCCGAAAAGCAAGCAGAAGAACGGACGCAGGCAACGTGCCGGAAACAAGGAGAAAGGTGCCGGAGGGAACAGGAGGAGAGGCGGCAAAAAAGATGGTGGAAACAAACGCCACGACAACAGGAAACCGCAGGCAGCCGCACCAACACCTGACAGGCAACAGAGCGAGAATACCAAACAGCAGAACGGCGAGCAAAAACGTCGCCGCCCGCACCACCGCCACAAGAGACGCAATACAGCCAAGAATGGCGAAGTGAACACACAGGCAACCAAAAACGAATAATCAGAATGGCAATAATCAGAGAAATACGTGGGTTT
>CALBKR010000159.1 GCA_937896105.1 uncultured Bacteroidales bacterium | reverse complement strand
ATATTCTCAATAGGAAAGCTATTTTGCTCGTTTTTGTTCCGAGGTGGTGATTCAGACAGCATTGAGCAAATTCATTCAAATGTCATATCCGGTTACCCGAGTACGATGCAAACTTACAAAAAACCGACTAAAAACAAAAGAACTTTTGCGTTTTAATTTGATTTCCCTAAATTTGCGTACAGTAAAAGCACCTACCCTATGATAACATACCAGACCGACGGCATAAAGATGCCTGCGATTAAAAGACGAGAGACAACAGCTTGGATAAAGGCCATTGCTGCCACATACGGCAAGAAGGTCGGCGACATTGCATACATATTCTGCAACGACGAGAAGATTCTTGAGGTGAACCGCGAGTACCTGCAGCACGACTATTACACCGACATCATCACATTCGACTACTGCGAAGGCGACACAATAAGCGGCGACCTATTCATTTCACTTGACACTGTGCGAAGCAATAGCGAGATGGTAGGTGCTACATACGAACAGGAGCTGCACCGCGTGATTATCCACGGAGTGCTGCACCTTTGCGGCATAAATGATAAAGGAGAGGGTGAAAGAGAGATAATGGAAGCCTGCGAAAACAAGGCACTGGCGATGAGACTGGATGGGAGAAAGTGAGAACAAATACGTTTAGAAGAAAACATTTCTAACTATCCACCAAGCAAAATACAAAACAATATAAACAAAAATCGCGTTTCGCCCTAAAACAATCTTGCCGACTCTTCCTTTACGGTTTTTTTTGAATACTGTACAATAGAGAACCAATAAAAAATAAGGAACTGATATAACAAAAAAGAAGTTATATGATAGCGCATCTATAAATTCACCGTGCAATAATGCGTAAAAAGCCCTCTGTACTCCACATGACGGACAGTCATAACCGGTTATTTGTTTAAGTACACATTTTGGCATCATTACAGACTCTGCAGGGTTCACATTATAGTACAAAACTATTGCCGACACAATCAATATGCCGGCAATAGAATTTATAACAAGTCTCCTTTTCAAGCCTATATTTTTAGATATTGCTCATAAACAGCTATCATATCCCATATGCAATCATCATAATAATCACATACAATGCAAAAACTACAATAGTAGTAATTGCTGCGGCCAAAGCCCATTTCTTAGCTAAGCTTGACGCATTGCAGGCCTCCTGATACCTGCCTGCAAACCAAAGCGTATCAACCTTTGAAGCATATACAATAGAAACAAGGCCAAAAGGCAGACAACACATTATTGTTGTCAAAATACCCCACACAAGATTTGTATCCGGTTTAGAAACTGAAGAAGACCCTGGTTGTTGGCTTTGCTGTCCTTGATATGGTTGACCATAATATGGTTGACCTTGATACGGTTGACCATAAAATGGTTGTCCTTGATATGATTGACCCTGATACTGCTGCCCCTGATACTGCTGTTCGTTGTTTTTGTTTTCGTTTTCCATAATGCAATCCTTTTTAAATTCTTTTGCAAAGAAAAAGCCCAATAAATTAAGATGGCCAGGAAAAGTGTTTACATATTTTACTAATGCGTATAATATTTATACACCATCAAATACTACAACCGAATAATATTGGAAGAAATCTTTTTTCAGAGCCTGGGAGATGCGAAGAAGCAGGTCGGTATTTATAGACTCTTGACGGAAGATATAATACACATTGGGACGTGCGCAGTTTATCTTGCGCGCAAGCCACGCAGGTGTGCGCTCCTGGCGCAGCATCTCTTCTTCTATTAACTTACCGATGTGTATCATAAAAGGCGGAACTGCTTGTTGCAAATCTTCAACTGAGGCACCGCCAAGCGCCGCGACACAGATAAGCACAAACAGTTCACACCTCGAGGGTATGAACTTTTGTCGTGCCTATTCCAGTGTCTCTGTAAATTGGCGGTTTTCAGTCGATGGAATAGAGCAAAAAGCCCAAATTTCAATTATTTATTTATCTAAAAATCTATTCTAATATGCGTTGCTAATATATAATACAACAATAAAAAGTCCAATTATATTTCCAATCAATATATTATCATTACAGCACCAGCCCGCCGAGCATCTCAGTAAAGAGGTCTATCCCTTCACTTATCTCGCTCACGAGCACAAATTCATTGGCGGTGTGTGAACGCGCGGTGTCGCCCGGCCCCATCTTCAGTGTAGGTATCCCACCCGCCAGTGCCTGGTTCGACAAGGTTGGAGAACCATAGGGTTTGCGCCCCAGTTCAACGGCACGGCGCACCAAAGGATGCGTGGCAGCTATCGAAGATGAGTTAAGGCGAGTGGAGCGGGGTGTCACCTCGCAAGCCACATTGGCTCTTATCAGCTCAAGCAGTTGCGCATTGGAGTAACATTCATTGCTGCGGATATCGGCAACAAAGGTGCATCTATCGGGTATAACATTATGCTGCGTACCGGCGTTGATTTGTGTCACGGTCATCTTTACATCACCCAAAAGTTGCGATGAATTGGGGAATTTATAGTTCCTGAACCAGTTGATATCGTCCATTGCCTTGTAGATGGCATTCACACCTTCGTTGCGTGCTGCGTGCCCGGAGAGTCCCTCGGCAACGCAGTCGAGCACCATCAACCCCTTCTCGGCGACGGCCGGCTGCATCGATGTGGGCTCGCCCATTATAGCACACGACAACGGGGGCAGAAGCGGCAGCACAGCCTCGATGCCATTAGTGCCCGACACCTCCTCCTCGGCCGAAGCAAGGAAAATAACATTGTACTGCTGCGGCGAGCGGCACAAATTATAGAAGACCTGCAACAATGTCACCAGCGAGGCTCCATCGTCGTTGCTGCCAAGACCGTAAATCGCATCACCTTCAACCGTTGGCGTAAAGGGGTGCTTGCTCCACCCTGACACCGGTTTTACGGTATCGATATGTGCATCGAGCAACAGCGTAGGGCGTGTGGCAACGAAGCCCGGGGCTATGCACCACAGGTTGTTCAGGTGGCGATGCACATCGCACTGCACAGGCGCTCCACGCTCAATGAAGAGCTGTAGCCTGTCGGTCGCATCACTCTCCTCGCGGCTGATGGATGGTGTACTGATGAGTACCTTCAAGAGCTCGACGGCCTGCCTGACACTTGCCTCGTTACGGTTCATAATCATAAATATCGTTCACGGCAAAGGTACAAAAGGAATGGCTCACTTGCCAAATCCCACAAAAGAAAATTATCAACAAATATAAAATATGACTACTTCAAGCACCCTTTGCACGCGCATATATTTGCGTATTTTTGAATATAGTTGTATCTTCGCACAATAATTGAAAGAACACAAAAACAAATGATTACAGCCGACCAATTAAAGGATATAAAGGAACGCACGGCTGCCCTGAAGCAGTACCTTGCGATTGACGAAAAGATTATTCAGGTTGAGGAGGAGCAGCTCCGCACACAGGCTCCCGGGTTCTGGGACGACGCCAAAAAGGCCGAAGCACAGATGAAGAAGGTCAAGGCTCTGCAAGCCTGGATTGACGGATACAAGGAGGTGAACAACCGCACCGAAGAGGCCGAGATGGCGATGGAGCTCTACCGCGAGGAGATGGTAGAGGAGCAGGAGGTGGACGATGCTTATGCACGCGCCTTGACAGCCATCGAAGAACTCGAACTGAAAAATATGCTGCGAGGCGAGGCCGATGATATGGACTGCGTGCTGAAAATAAACTCGGGCGCAGGCGGCACCGAGGCGCAGGACTGGGCAAGTATGCTGATGCGTATGTATATGCGTTGGGCAGAATCCAACGGATACAAGGTTACAGTAGCCAACCTGCAGGAGGCCGAGGATGCCGGAATAAAGACCGTGACTCTTGAACTGCAAGGCCCGTACGCATACGGCTACCTCAAAGGCGAGAACGGCGTGC
>CALBKR010000158.1 GCA_937896105.1 uncultured Bacteroidales bacterium | reverse complement strand
GACATAAACGGTGTCACGAGTATCGTTATTATGCGGCTGCTGCGGCTCTCGATTGTGCGTGTGGCCATTATTGCCGGAACGTTGCAGCCGAATCCCATAAGCATAGGGATAAACGATTTGCCGTGCAGTCCCATCTTGTGCATCAGCCTGTCCATAATGAAAGCGGCTCTTGCCATATATCCCGAATCCTCCATAAAGGAGATGAAAAGATACAATATGAGTATCTGCGGAATGAACACGGCAACGCTGCCTATTCCGCTAATTACACCGTTGACTACAAGGTCTTGCAATGCACCCTCGGGCATAGCCGATGCTACCGTGTCGCCAAGCCAGCCGAAGAGGCTCTCTATCCACTCCTGCGGGTAAGCACCAAGCACGAATACCGAGCTGAACATAACCCACATTACAAGGATGAAGATAGGAAATCCCAACCAACGGTTTGCTACAAGGCGGTCTATGCGGTGTGTCTTGCGCTGTGCATCCCTGTTTCCCGGCTTGAATGTCTCCTGCAAGGCACCATTGATGAAACCGTATTTTGCACCGCTTATGGCGGTCTCTACATCTACGCCCTGTCCAAGTCCAAGGTGACGGTTCTGTACAACCAAGTCCGACCCGGTCTGTGCCTCAATCTTCTTTGCGCCCTCCTTGGCCAAAACCTTCCATCTTGGCAGCTCGAGGCAGTTGCCGAGCTGGTTGATGGCCTCTTGGTCGTTCTCGAGCAGTTTCAGCGCCCAGTAGCGCACCGGGAACTGTTGCGGAAGGTCTTCGGCCTTGTGCATCTCGGCCGATAGGGGTGCTATCTGCTCCTCGATGATGCTGCCGTAGTTGATGTGTATGTGGCGTGTGGTGTTGTTCTTGCCCTCAAAAAGTTCGATTACGGTGTCGAGCAGTTTGTCGAGCCCCTTGTTGTTGCGGGCTACAGTGGGTATCATAGGTATACCCATCATCGCACCCAGGTGGGCATAGTCGACCTTCGCTCCGCTTGCCAGCAGTTCGTCATACATATTCAGTGCAACGACGGTGCGCAGGTTCATATCGATGAGCTCGGTGGTGAGGTAGAGGTTACGCTCGAGGTTCGATGCCACAACCGAATTTATTATGATGTCGGGCATCTGCTCGAACAGGTGACGGCGCACATATATCTCCTCGGGCGAGTAAGCTGCGATTGAGTATGTTCCCGGCAGGTCGGTGAGGTTTATACGATAGCCTCTGTAGTTGAAGCTGCCGGTCTTGGCATCTACAGTGACACCGCTGTAGTTGCCCACGTGCTCGTTCCTGTTGGCAAGAGCATTGAAAATCGATGTCTTTCCACTGTTGGGGTTACCAACGAGGGCTACGTTAATAACATTGCTCTGCTTGGTAGTGCCCCTGTATGTCGTGCTGCACCCGCTGCAGTTGCTGCAGCTGTCACAGGCCGAAATGCAGCTGAATGTGGGTGCAGGGCCAAGCTCCAGTTTGGCTTCTGCTTCGGGCAATACCTCAATCATTGCAGCTTCGTTACGGCGCAGGAGCACCTCGTAGCCCATTATATTGTATTTTATCGGGTCGTGCATAGGGGAGTCGAGCACGGATGTAACCTTCTCGCCACGAATGAAGCCCATCTCCATTATACGTTTGCGGAAGCCACCGTGCCCCGACAGTCGTACAATAACCGCCGTTTCGCCGTTCTTCAGTTCCGATAGTTTCATCTATTCCTTGTTTTTTATGGCGCCGGGTTGCTTATTCTCCCCGATAACTGCGCCTAATTGTTAATTTTGCTACGCAAAATTAAGTTTCTTTCATAACATTGGCAATAGCTATGTTGTCTGAAATTTCCCCTTTTTTTAGTTATTTATGACTATCTATGGCATTTTGGATAGATGTTGTTATACATTTTTCGAATATTCATAATATTTTGCTATTGTACGATGGCCGGGGCGTGTGTAATTTTGTACCGTCAGAGAAAGTTGACAGAGTTGAATAAACCGGATTATTGAATTGTATTATCTTTTTTGTCTGCGTGAGCAGGCACAAAAACAGAGGAGAACGTTTTTAAGCTGTCGTTCTCCTCTGCGTTTTTAATTAGTTGTCAGTATGAAAAGCAGTGCTATTTGCTTTATTCGTCTTGAACTTTCAGAAATTCCGTTTTTTAGTCTGCAATCAGTGCTATAAGACCAGCTATGCCTATTATTGTTGCAGCTGCATTGATAGCATCGTTGTTCTTGTATACATAAACCTTTTTAGGCGCAGGTCTCGGTATGGGTCTTGGACGTGGTTTCGGGCGTTTTGCCACCACAGGAGGCATTGGCTTTCCGGGTTTGCCGGGTCTATAGTTCCTGTCGTTGCCGGGTTTGTCTTTCTTGCTGTTCTTGTACTCGATACGAGGTTTGGCATTCTGGTTGTTCTTTGCCATCATCTGTGCAGGCATAAGCATTCCGCCTATCAACGCTGCAATAATCATCATTCTTTTCATAGTCGTAAACTTTAAATGGTTAAACCTGTTTTTCTCTTATCTCTGTCGCAAAGATATGGGCATAAAAATCCCCCTGCAACGTTTATTTCCTATCAGTTGCAGGGGGCTTCCCTAAACATTATGGGGATTTCCCCCTTATATCGGTGTCTGTGTCGATTTATCTGCTGCCCTTGAAATATGAACCGAGTGAGAGCAACCAGGCTGTTACGATGCTCACTACCATACCAATGGCTCCAAAGAGGAGGAAATTGGCATCGGTATATTCGCTCATCCAGAACACAACCGCCTCTCCTGCTATAAAACCTGTAAGTGCAGCGTAGCCCTTGACACGCTTCATAAAGACTGCTATAAAGAACAGCCCGCCAAGGCCGCTGGTGAGCAGCCCTAAAGCTTCGTTGAAGAAGTCCAGGAACGACTGTATTTCCCAAGTGGCCATAAACAGGGCAAGCAAAAGCCCCACCATACCGCTTGCTACTGAAGCCCAACGGGCTACCGATACCAGTTGTGAATCACTTGTTGATGGGCGGAAACGTTTCCAGAAATCAATAGAGAATGCTGTTGCAACGCTGTTGATGTTGCTGGAAATTGTACTCATTGTCGCTGCAAAAATGGCTGCAATGAGTGCACCTGCTACACCGGCAGGCATCTGGCTCATCATAAAGAAGGGGAAGATGGCGTCCGATTGCTGCATTGTAACATCCAACTCTGCCGGGTGAGTGTTGTAGAACGTGTAGAGTCCGGTGCCAATTATATAAAAGACCACGGAGATGAATACACTCATCAGGCCGTTGACTAAAATACTGCGACCGGCCGATTTTTCATCCGATGTGGTGAGGTAGCGCTGTATGACTGTCTGGTCCGATGTATATGATATAAGGTTATTGGCAAGTCCTCCAAGTATAATGACCCACCATGTTGCCTGTGACCACGAATTGCTGAAATCGAACAGCCGCAGTTTGTCGTTCTCCAAGGCAATGTCGATGCATCCGCTCAATCCGCCCTCTGTGCCTAATATCAGGTATACTGCGGCAAACAAGGCTCCGAACACAAGTATTATACCCTGTACGACATCACCCCAAATGACCGCCGTCACTCCACCCATAGTACAATAGATGATGGTTATCAGTCCCATAAGCACAATGCACAGGTATATGTCTATTCCCGTAACTGCTGTTAGTGCCAGTGATGGAAGATAGAGCACGATGGCCATACGCACAATCATAAATATGCAGAATAGTGTAGAGGCCAGAGTTCTTGTAAAGAGGTTGAAACGCTTCTCTAAGATTTCGTATGCACTGGTGACATTGAGCTTGCGGAAGTAGGGGAGATAATACTTTATGACAGGAAAACTGACAAGCAGTATCATCCACAGCATAGGATAGTAGGTCCAGTCTGTATTGTAGGCCTTGGCAGGGATTGTCATATATGTAATTGCCGATAGCATTGTTGCATAGATGCTTATGCCGGCAGCCCACCAGGGAATGCGGCCGCCGCCTTTGAAGAAATCGTTGGCACCCTTCTCCTTGCGCATAAAGTAGAAACCCATTCCCAACATCCCTGCAAGATAGATTACAAGTATCGTCCAGTTAATCCAACCGAAATCTTTTTCGTTGCTCACCTTTATCTCTGTAACATCTGCACTGCGTACACCGGGCATAAGTTCTCCACCACTGTAAATCCAACTGCCATCATCCGTGGAAGTAAGGCAGGCTCCTGCGCGTGCCAACAGACTGTTGCCGGGCAAGAGTCCCCAAGAGTCGGTCACGGTGTGGTATATGAGCACATCCTTGCGGAATTTGTACCACTCGGGTGCGTGACGCTTATATTGGTCGTCTTGTCGCTCTTCAATCGCACTGAGGAATATATCGTGGTCGACACCACCAAAGAATAAAATGTGGCTGTAACCCATTGTGGCGCAGGAGCTTCCTACTATAGCCTGGATTTGCTGTCCGCTCTTGCCGTCGGCAGCCCAAGCAAGGGTCGGGGCTGTCCGTTTCCATTCTCCCGGTGCTACACCGCCTTTCTTGAGTTTTGTGATGGGTATATATATGCCGTCTGTATGAACCTTAGCTTCCATCCCTTTGCCTTTTGGCTGGTAGCCGCCGAAGATGAACAGGGCAGTGCCTGCATTTGTATTCTGTACTGCCAGGCAAGGTTGCAGGCGACAGTCATCGGGAAGGGTAGCTACAACATCCCAAGCCTCGCCATTGGGAAAGGGCATTGCATATATCTCTTTGTTGGGTATGCCGTCCGTCTCTCCTCCTGCGACCCAAAGCGTGCCGCTGTGGTAAGTAGCGGCAAAGTTGTCTAACCCCTTAGGCAGGGATGGTATCCGGGTCGTTGTGCTGTCTTTGGCACTGATGAACAGGCACTCGCTAATGGATGCTACAGCATCCTCTCCGCCTAAATAGACAACGCCGCCGGGTACCTGGACACTTGCACCGTAGGCTCGTGGGTAGTAAACCTTCTCTCCGCCATCGGCACAGGGAACGTTGGGGAAATCAGTTCCTCCGTATCCCCCGGCGCTAAGGCCGATATGGCAATACACAGAAAGATGGACGCACACCACTGCGCGGAACCAAGGATTTATACCTGCCGTCGGGGGTGCTGGGGGTGCGTATGCAGTTTAACCCGATTGCGTTTGGTACGCGATATGCGGTTATGCGATTGCTGTATGATAATCCGTCCGAAGGTATCAGGACAGAACAAGAATTTGGCCCGTATGAACAACGTCTGTTGGCACGTATGCGTTCGTTTCCAACGGGGTTGGTTATTGTGGCGGGGCCAACCAGTTCTGGTAAATCGACGACGTTGGTGCGAAATATGTCGTTGATGCTGAAAGAACGTAATTATGAAATCAATATGATTACGGTGGAAAATCCCGTTGAACAAAAGATTTTTGGCGCGCGTCAGATGCCGGTGGTAAATACAACCAACGAAGAACAGCGCGAAGAAAAATATGTCGAAGCGTTGGCGGCCGCGTTGCGCAGTGACCCGGATACGCTGATGGTGGGGGAAATTCGTACGTTGGCGGCGGCGGAACTGACGGTACGCGGGGCGTTGTCGGGGCATAATGTGTGGACAACACTGCACGCGAATTCTGCCATGGCGGCGTTAACACGTCTGTTAGATTTAGGGGTTGAACCGTTTAAGTTAAAGGAAGAAACGCTGATGCGTGGTTTGGTGTCGATGCGTTTGTTCAAAAAAGTTTGTCCACATTGTCGCGAGCCATTGGCAAATCATCCAGAACGCGGGGCGTATCGTCGTGTGATGGATGCGTTCGGTGAACTGGGACTGCGCCAGGTGTATCAGCGTGGCCCAGGTTGTTCGCATTGCAATGGTACGGGCAACATTGGTCGTGTCAAAGCCGGTGAAATTATCATCACAAACAGTGAATTTTTACGTCTGGCCCTGTCGGGTAATACCGATGGTGCGGTACGTTATTGGCTGGAAGAAATGGATGGCCGCACACTAAAAGAAGCCGCCGCATCGTTAATGTTACAAGGTATCATCAGTGTTGATGAACTGGAACGTTGGGTCGGTCAATTGGATCAACCGGGGACATACTAATATGAACAAATTGGAATTACTGTATGCCAAATTAATGTTCCGTATGAAC
>CALBKR010000157.1 GCA_937896105.1 uncultured Bacteroidales bacterium | reverse complement strand
CGCGTTTTTAATACAAAAACAAAACAATTATGGAAGTAAGAAAGTATATACAGGAGAACGAGGAGCGTTTTCTCAAGGAACTGGAGTCGTTGATTGCGATTCCGAGTATAAGTGCCAAGTCTGAACATAAAGGGGATATTGCTGCCTGTGCCGAGCGTTGGAAACAGTTGCTGCTCGATGCCGGTGCCGATAGGGCAGAGGTTATGCCCTCTACCGGTAACCCCTTAGTATATGCCGAGAAGATTGTTGACCCGTCGGCGCCTACAGTACTCATCTATTCGCACTATGATGTTATGCCGGCCGAGCCGCTTGAGCTATGGAACACCAATCCCTTCGAGATGGTCGTTAAGGATGGTCGTATATGGGCGCGTGGTGCCGATGACGACAAAGGCCAGGCAATGATACAGGCTAAGGCTTTTGAGTATGTAGCAAAAAATGGCTTACTGAAGCACAATGTGAAATTTATCTTCGAGGGTGAGGAGGAGATTGGCTCGCCAAGCCTCAATGTCTTCTTGGGTGAGAACAAGGAGCTGCTGAAATCGGACATTATCCTTGTGAGTGACACCAGTATGGTTGGAGCCGAAACTCCGTCGCTCACTACCGGTCTTCGCGGCCTTGCCTATTGGGAGGTTGAGGTTACAGGCCCTAACCGCGACCTGCATAGCGGCCATTTCGGTGGCGCAGTGGCAAACCCTATCAATGTGCTTTGCGAGATGATAGCGAAGATGACCGATGCCGACGGCCGCATAACCATCCCGGGCTTCTATGACGATGTCGAGGAGATGTCGAAGGCTGAACGCGATATGATAGCCTCGATACCGTTCGACGAGGAGAAATACAAGGCTGCCATCGGGGTCGATGCGTTGCGTGGCGAAACAGGATATTCAACCCTTGAACGCAACAGTTGTCGCCCGTCGTTCGATGTGTGCGGCATTTGGGGCGGCTACACAGGCGAGGGCAGCAAGACTGTGCTTCCCTCAAAGGCTTATGCCAAGTTGTCGTGCCGTCTTGTGGCTAATCAGGACCACGAAAAGATATCGCAGCAATTTGTCGACTATTTCACATCTTTAGCGCCAGAGTGTGTGAAGGTTAAAATCACGCCAATGCACGGCGGCCAGGGCTATCTTTGTCCAATAACTCAGCCTGCATACAAGGCAGCCGAGGCTGGTTTTGCTAAGGCCTTCGGCAAACAGCCTCTTGCAGTGCGCCGCGGAGGCAGTATCCCCATTATCAGTGATTTTGAGAAGATACTCGGTGTCAAGACTATCCTTATGGGCTTCGGTCTTGAGAGCGATGCCATCCACTCGCCGAATGAGAATTTCAATCTCGAAATCTTCCGAAAGGGCATTGAAGCTGTAGTGGAGTTCCACAGGAACTTTAAAGGATAATATGAGGGTGACTAAAAAGCAAATTTCTACGTTACGTTTGGCTTCAAAATCCTCAT
>CALBKR010000156.1 GCA_937896105.1 uncultured Bacteroidales bacterium | reverse complement strand
GCGCTTCAGGGTCGATGGCAGATGCACCGCTGATTACGAAGCGCAGGTTGCCGCCAAGCTGGTCGTGAATCTGCTTGAAAACTTTGCGGCGGATGTCGATGCCGAACTGGAGGAACTGGGAAAGCATGACCGGCAGGCGTTTTTCAATCTGTTCGGCGGGGAGATGGGTTACGTCTAAGTATATGCCGCCGGCAGGCGTTCCGCGGCCTTCAAGGATTTCCGTTGCCAGCGCACGGGCGATCTCCAGACGACGCTGCAGACCATAGGGCAGACTGGTTGCAAGATCATCACGATACTTGAGCAGATCCTGCTCAGCAAGCAGTGCTTCGGTTTTTGTTATACATACCTCCAAATCGGTTAAATCGGCAATAGTGGCATTGGGTTCAAATGCAGTAAGGTACCAACGCGAAGCGTTGTTACCGGTTTCCCAACCAACTACATTGTTCCAAGACGAGTGAAAATTTCTATAGCCGTCGGCGGGAGAGAGTTTGATAGCCCACACACCGGTTTCCACCTCTTGCAGTGTATAAAGAGCATCGGCGTTGGCTGTTGTGGTAGCAGTCATTGAATTCGATGTAGAAACAGCCGGGCAATAATAACCTTTTTTGTTATATATATTATAAACGCCATTGGTTGCTGTTGGCTTAAATTGCCACATTGCAGCATCGGCTGTTTGGTCCACACCATCCTCGGAACGAACAATCAATGCATCATTCACCCACATTGTCTGATTTGTATATGCTTTATTGGTTATGATATATGTGAGCGATGGGTCGAAAGGTATTCTTGCATCAGGGTTTGCCTGCACCTTTTGATACTCGGCATATAGCAGGTCGTATGCAGCCTCGTAGCCCGATGCACCTTCGTAAACCGTTTTTGCATTTTCAAGAACTACGGCAAGGTCGGCTACAGCCGCACCTTTATAATAACCTATTTTTTTATAGGTATCATCTACTTTATCTATAATTGCCCGAGCCTTGGCTATAAGTTCACCAAGAATGGCTTTCTGCATAGCAGTAAGGTCAATCTCGGCAACCACGGGCTCGGCATTAATATCGGAGCCCACCGATACAATAGTAGCATTACCCGTCAGTATAGCCTCCTTGGCCTCGTCGCTGAGCGCAAATGTAGAATTATCGTTGAACGATATAATATTACCGTTTTCATCGAATACAAGGAAACCTATACCACCCTCGCCAATCATTGTCATTGTACCATCGCTATTCACCGTGGCTGTATATGCGCCGCCGGCGGTTGCCGAACCATCGATAAAGTCATTTACACCACCATATTCAGGATTATCGGTGCCGTCAAAGAAAGAACGAGAGGTTTTACCATCGTGGCGCAGAGTAGCTTCGGCACCATCGTTTATGAGAATAACAGCAAGATTCTCTTTATATCCTTTGCTCTTCACGCGCTCAATAGCGGCATCAACTTCCTCTTGTGTTTGAGTGAAGACGGTTATTCCATAGTCTTCTTTTGCATAATTATCCAGGAGTACAAAGAAGCCGTGTGCACGGAAAAATTCGGTCAGGTCTTCACCTGAAGCATCACACATCTTCTCATAGATTTTGAGCATTGACTCTGTTCCCGTTGCGGTGGCATTTTTGGCGTTCAACGGATCGACACGGAGCATTTCAAAGAAACGCGGATAGAACTGCGTGTTATTACCGGCAAGATGATAGTATAACCATAGTTTATAGAACATCTGGGTCATAGACCAGATGTTGTAATCGACAAATGGCAAACCGGAGTTAAAATTATCCAATGTGGTGGTTAGGTTACCACCATTGTAACGAGAGGTTGATATACCTTGATACCATGTTGCGGCATTTGAGAACACATTGTTGGTAACCTCGGTTGCGCCTCGTATGTTAAACACATCTTGGAACTGGTGGCCAATTTCGTGAACAGGACCCCACAGGCCACCACTTGTGGGCATTCCCATGAGTTCTCCAAAAGTAGAATTGTTATAATTGGCCGCATTCCAGCCTGCCGACATATAACCGCTTGTTGTACCTAAAGAAACTCCGTGATGGTTGTAATATTCGCTATAATCACGACCATTGCAGAAGACCTTGTATGTATTACCATCGGGACCGGCATTGGTCATATCGTATATTTCGGCCTTGCTTCCATCACTTGTCCAACGAGGATAAAATTTATTCATTATATTAACATTATCCTCGCTAATAAGACCCAACGTCGCAAGCTCGGCATGCATAATACGGTCCCAAGTTTCCATCCATATATTTATTCTGCCGGTGGTTGTATTGCAATCCATACCATAGGCATCATAATCGTCCCATGAAGCTGTTTCACCGTTTTGCGGGTAGCTGAACGGGATTTCGGGAACACTTACGCTTTCGGGCAAGAAATGCTTCATTCCTTGTTGGCCATTTTCCTCATTTAACTGAAAAAGCAATATCTGACGATGGCTGATTATGGGCAACACGCTCAAATTGGCGCGCTCCTCCATATATATCCAATCGTTATCATCATCTACACCACCCCAAAGGTCTTCATTGTATGTAACGCCTTCGTAGGTTTTATTTGCAAGATAGTCGCCACAAGAACTATAAAAGCCATTGATAGCACCGCCCTCAATGTGAATTTTCAAAGGAGGATATTCCGATAATTTATGAGGGAACTTGTCGTCCTCACTTTCTCCATTGGGGTCATAGGTATCCACATTGTAGCAGATATAAAGCATACCGGCCTCTTCGGTATATCTTATAATATTCAAACCTGTATTCAACTCATATCCACCGGTTGTGGCATCGGTTATTCGTTTGTTCGAACCGGCATCAATAAGACGCAAAGTAGCTCCATCTTTTATTTCACCTTCAACCATAACATATACTACACCTCCCTCGGGCACGTAGATACCTGTGGGGTTGTCGTTATTGGCGTGTGCATTCATTCGCAAGAAAGCGGTGATGTCGCCTGCAATGCTATATGGCTCGTACATCTGCACACGGAACTTCTTGGCATACTCACCGCTCCAACCCTCTTTTTCGGCATTGGCATTGTCTTCAGACCAAGCTGTTTCAAGAGCAACACTTTCTGTTTTCTCCTTATACACTTTATCCACCATTGCTTTCAGGGTTGCGGGTAGTGCATTGTAGGCTTCTGTTGCTTGTGCCGCAGACAGCGAGCCAAGGGCGGGAGTAACACAAGCGCCTGCACCATCGGTAAACAAAGTACTAAGGCTGGCAGAATAAGCTACAGCTGCAGCTTCGGCTTCGGCCACGGTAGGAGCCTTTTCGAGCAAGGCGGTTATCTGCTCTGCCGTATAATCGACCTTGGTTATTGTCCAATGGGTACCGGTATTACCGGCACCATTCAACCAACCTACAACATTGTACCCACCATTGTCGCCATTGTTATCGTCGTGCATATAACCATAGCCATCAGAGCCTTTGGTCTTTAACGTATTAAGAGTAGAATTTGATGTGTACAGCCCAAATTTATTGTATTCGTCGCTGTAGTCATCAGTCATAGACCAAGGCGTGTTTGCAGAATAGGCACCTTTCAGATATTTGCCACAAGCGACATTACGCAAAACGTAATAATCACCGTCTTTAGTTACATACCACTCTTGTTTCGTGTCGGCGGCATTTGTTTCTTTCACATGCACATCATCAGTGCCATCAGCAGCCAGCGAACGGTCGGCTCTGGCACTGACGAAACGGTAAACCGCACCGACTTCCAATTCTGTCAGTTGCGCCCACGCACTTGCCGACACAAACGACAGCAGGAGCACTGTAAAAAGATGTGTAAATATCTTTTTCATAGTATTCTATTTAATCATTTTCTTTATCAACAACTTACTACACAGAAATAGCAAAGTCCTTTATCAAAGCCTATTCATAAAGCCACAAAAAAGAACCTGCAAAAAGATACATAAAATATGCATAAACCGTTGGTATACACTAATGTAACTACGTGACAAATATACAAATTTTTACTAAAATCATCAATTTTTCAACGGTCGTATTTTATCACAAGAGAGGCTCTTTTAAACCAAACTGCCCATTTTTGCCACGTAACAGACTTTTAGCACAACCAACAAGAAACAATCCTGCATATATACTCAACTGTGTACTAATGGAATCAAAAGGTATATGGCAGTTTTCAGACAAATTTTCAAAAAAGACAACGGTTCTGTCATTTTTACACAAGTAATTCGTATCTTCGCAACAAGATTTCAACAAACAACTAAACAAGCAAAACATTATGACAAAGAAACTAAATACAGGCACGCTCTGCGTGCAGGGCGGATGGCAGCCCAAGAAGGGTGAGGCACGCGTGCTGCCTATTTTCCAGAGCACAACATTCAAATACGACACGAGTGAGCAGATGGCACGCCTGTTCGACCTCGAGGACAGCGGTTATTTCTACAGCCGCCTGCAGAACCCCACCGTCGATGCTGTGGGCGCAAAAATCAATGCGCTCGAGGGCGGTGTGGGTTGTGTGATGACATCGTCGGGGCAGGCAGCCAACTTCTACGCGATACTGAATATCTGCCAGGCCGGCGACCATTTTGTATCGGCTACCACAATATACGGCGGCACATACAACCTGTTCGCTGTAACCCTGAAGAAAATGGGCATAGAGGTCACCTTCGTGGATGCCGACGCTCCTGCCGAGGAGATTGAGAAGGCGTTCCGCCCCAACACAAAGGCGCTGTTCGGCGAAACCATCTCGAACCCGAGCGTGAACGTGCTCGACATTGAGAAATTTGCCACAATAGCCCACCGCAACGGTGTACCCCTTATCGTGGACAACACATTCGCCACTCCGGTGAACTGCCGCCCCATCGAGTGGGGTGCAGACATCGTGACACACTCCACCACAAAATATATGGACGGGCACGCTGTTGCTGTCGGCGGTTGCGTCATCGACAGCGGCAACTTCGACTGGGAGGCACAGCACGACAAGTTCACCTGCCTCACCGAGCCCGACGAGAGCTATCACGGACTCATATACACAAAGAATTTCGGCAAGGCTGCATACATTACAAAGATGGTATCGCAGGTGATGCGCGACCTGGGCGCGATGATGGCTCCCGAGAATGCGTTCCTGCTGAATTTAGGGCTTGAGACGCTGCACTTGCGTATGCCGCGCCACTGCGAGAATGCACAAAAGGTTGCCGAGTACCTCGAGAAGCACCCGAAGGTGAAATGGGTGAACTACTGCGGCCTGCCAAGCAGCAAATACTACAGCCTCGCGCAGAAATACCTGCCCAACGGCGGTTGCGGCGATATGGCATTCGCCGTTGAGGGCGACAAGGAGGATGCGATACGCTTTATGGACAGCCTCAAGTTCATTGCAATTGTGACACACGTTGCCGATGCACGCTCCTGCGTGCTCAACCCGGCAAGCCACACTCACCGCCAGCTGAGCAACGAGCAGTTGCTTGAGGCCGGTATCGACCCCGACCTTATTCGCCTGTCGGTGGGCATAGAGGATGCCGAGGATATCATTGCCGACATTGAACAGGCACTCCAGGCTTTCTAAAAACTACCGCTATGAAAAACCGACTATTGCTTGCAGCCATACTGCTTTCGTGCCAGTGTGCCGTGGCCGCCAACGGCAACGGCTGCACACCATCGGACTCTATCCGCCAGAAGATGGAGATAAAGAAGATGGAACTGAAGAAGGCCGAACTTGTTGCGCCTGCTGAATTGAATGTAGAGAATAAAAAGTCCATTCAGCCGAAGGCTGCGCTCAACAAGGAACTGATGCTAAAGAATGATATAGCAGTGCCTGTGCTGGAGAAGCCATCGGGCAGCGAGAAGAGGACATCGGTCGAGGAGATGAAGGAGGCCGCCAAGCGCGACAACAAGTCAAGGAACACAGTCAAGAAGGTAAATAATGCCAAGCCGGCATTCAGCTACCCGAGTTACCCGGGCGGAAACATCGCTGTCAGGAATTTTGTAAGAAAGAACCAACGCTATCCCGAGGAGTGCAAGAGTGAGCGCCAGAGGGGAAGAGTCGAGGTGACCATAACTATTGCACCCGACGGCAAGCCCCACAGTGCCACCATCACGAAGAGCAGCGGCAACGAGTATATGGACGCCGAGGCAATGCGTGTGGCAAAACTGATGCCCAAATGGACACCTGCTGCCGACAGCGAGGAGCCACGTGAGCTAAAGCACACGATTTTTGTAAATTTCCGCCCCGGAAGGTAAAAGAAGAGAGGAAAGAGAAAAGAGTTCTCGACATTAGAGCCCTTAGCCCCCTTTTATTAAATGAAACTGCTCGAATACAATACAAGACACAGCATAGTAGCCTTTTCCACGATGCGTGGGGAAGGCTACGGCAATTATGGAGGGTTCAACATCACCCACTACTGCGGCGATGAGCCACAGCACGTGGAGCTGTGCCGGGAAGAGCTGTGTAAGCAATTAGGGATAGATGACAACCGGCTCATCCTGCCACGACAGACACACAGTGACAAGGTTGTGGCCATTGACACTGCGTTTATGCAACTTGGAAAAGAGGAACAGGCCAAGACACTAATGGGCGTGGATGCTGTTATGACCGACCTGCCACGAATCTGCATAGGTATTTCCACAGCCGACTGCATACCGGTGCTGCTGTACGACACGAAGCTGGGTGCGATAGCAGCCATACACGCCGGTTGGCGCGGCACGGTTGCAAAGATTGTGTGCAAAACCATCGAAGAGATGAGAAAGCGATACGGCAGCCAACCGAATGAGATAAACGCAATTATCGGGCCGGGCATATCACTCGATGCCTTCGAGGTTGGCGATGAGGTGTACGAAGCTTTTAAGGAGGCCGGGTTCCTTATGCAAAAGATAGCCAGGCGCTACCCCACCGCCGATGGCGGAACGAAGTGGCACCTTGACCTGTGGGAGGCAAACAGCCTGCTGTTGCAAGAGTGCGGCGTAGAGCGCGAAAGGATTGAGATTGCCGGCGTGTGCACATTCACACGGCACACGGAGTTCTTCTCGGCACGCAGGCTAGGAATAGAATCGGGCAGAATATTCAACGGGATTTTAATTAAGTAAACGGTTCACACCCAAACGAATGTGAAGGAGGTAAAACAACGCAAACCGTGTCATCCTGAACGAATGTGAAGGATCTAAAACGGCTCAGTAGAAATTTACTGTGGGTAATATTGTACTTATATAATTCTTTTTAGGCCGAAATATCTTATTCCAA
>CALBKR010000155.1 GCA_937896105.1 uncultured Bacteroidales bacterium | reverse complement strand
TTGTGCTGCGGCATGGCCTTTCTCAGCAGCTAGGCGGTACCATTTAACAGCCTCACTGTGTGACGGCGGAACACCTGTGCCATTATAATAATAAGTTCCAAGATTAAACTGCGCCGATGCATACCCCTGTTCAGCCGCTTTCCTGAACCATTCAGTAGCTTCTCTGTATGAACGAGGAACACCTGTGCCTTTATAATAACAACATCCAAGATCATACTGTGCTGTTGCAAGTCCTTGTTCAGCCGCTTTACGGAACCAATTGACAGCTTCAACATAATCACCATTGTTATAAGCAGACGCCCCCTTTAAATAGGTCTCAAATGAAGAATTCTCTTGGTTTGCTCTGTTTTCGTCAATAAGCTCAGGCTCATCACCCACAGTACACACAGGGCGCACACTTAAACCGTTGCAGCGGAAATCGGATTCGAAGTTGTCGATGCGCCCATCGCCATCGAAACCCAAGTAGTAAGCAGTGCAGCAGTAGCCATCGTACAACGAACTTAGCCAATAGTTACCGCAGTAACCTCTGAGGAGGACTTCATAGCTAATGGAGCCCGCAGCGGGAAGGAATATACTGTTGCCATTCTTCTGGCTTGTTATTTTATAACCGTTTACTCCGTTCTGGGTTATCCAACTCCAGGTGCAGTTGTCTATCAACTCATCTTTTTCTGATTTTGTAGGCATACGCCAACTGCCACCCCATTTTACATGAGCTACATCATCCTCGGGTTCGAGTACGGTTTTATTATCTACGGTGCCAAAACCACTGTCAATGCAATACTTGGTTTGTGTACGCCAACTGCCTTCCCACCATTTGTAAGTTTTTTTAGTGTAAGAAGATTTTTCCGAAGTTTCTCCCCAAGCATAATAATCGCCATACTCCTCAGGAGTGTTTGCTCCGACATTGCAGGTTGCCCATTTTACGCTGAGGCCTAAATCGACATATTCGTGACCGTTGTTTATGCCGTTCTGACCATTTGCACACAGGCAAAGGCATATAAATGCCAAAGCCATAAATAATCTCTTCGTTTTCATAGTGTTTCCTATTTTACGATACGAATATAGACTATTTATTTTGCATCTGCAAACAATTGGATATTATAGAATTAAAGATATCAAACAAAAAAAGAGCTCCAAAGAGCTCTTTGAGGTACCTGGCGGATTCGAACCGCCGTACACGGTTTTGCAGACCGCTGACTAAGCCACTCATCCAAGGTACCAACACCACTCAAGCGACTGCTCGCGTTAAGCGATGACAAAGGTAAGACATTTTTTGTGAAGAACAAACAAAGAGCCCCCTTTTTTGACATTTTGTATAATATTTAAGCAATTATTTTGCCTTTGGGGGCAATTTTTATGCATTTATATTCTATCTTCGCAACATAATAGCACAATGATACACAAGGTCGAGAGATACATAGCAGAGTACAATCTGTTGCAACAGAAAGGCAAAGTGCTCGTTGCACTGAGCGGCGGAGCCGACTCGGTTGCGCTGCTCATAGCCCTTCGCAAGCTCGGATACGACTGCGAGGCAATACACTGCAATTTTCACCTCCGCAGTGAGGAGAGCGACCGCGACGAGCGTTTTGTCAAGGATTTATGCGAAAGGCTCGGCACAACACTGCACACCGTCCATTTCAACACTGCCGAATATGCAAAATCAAAAGGAATTTCAATTGAGATGGCAGCCCGTGAGCAGCGTTACGCAGTGTTCGAGGAGCATCGGGTGCAGACAGGCGCACAGGCCATAGCCGTGGCACACCACCGCGACGACTCGGCCGAGACCCTCCTTCTCAACCTCACGCGAGGAACAGGGATAAGAGGTATGCGAGGCATACAACCCAAGAACGGATATATCGTGCGCCCGTTGCTCTGTGTCGGACGCGATGAAATCCTCGACTACCTGAAATGGCGCGGCGAGGTGTATGTCACCGACAGCACCAACCTCACAAACGACTACACACGCAACAAGATAAGGAACGAAATAGTTCCGCTTCTGCGCGAAATAAACCCCTCGATACTCGAGAGCCTCGCATCCACAGCAAGAAACATCAGCGAAGCCGAGAAGATTTACCGCCGTGCAGTAGATGAAGCTGCAGAACGGGTGAAAAATGGAAATGTAATTGATATTCAGCTACTGAAGAGAGAGGCATCCCCGACAGCCCTGCTGCACGAGATACTCTCGCCATACGGTTTCAACAGTCCACAGGTTGCAAGCATCGCCGCATCACTCGACGGCAACAGCGGCAAGATATTCTGCAGTGGCAGCCACATTGTTATTAAAGAACGCAGCTCGCTCATCATAGCAAAGAGAACAGAAAATACCCCTGTCAATACAACCGTTAACGAGAACGGGAGTACAGAGACTGCAACTGGTACACTAATTGCAGCAACGATGGAGTTTGACGGCAATATACCCAAAGAGCACAACACAGCCCTACTTGATACCGACAAACTAAAGTTTCCGCTGACTCTGCGTAACACACAACCCGGTGACCGCTTTGCACCGTTCGGTATGCGTGGCACGAAACTGGTAAGCGACTACCTCACCGACAAAAAGAGAACCGTTATAGAAAAACAGCGGCAACTACGGCAACCGGCAACCATTGAAAAATCAAAAGCATCATGAAATTAGTTAGTAGTCCATGTAAAAACTGCACTAAACGTCATTCCAAATGCCACGGTGATTGCCCGG
>CALBKR010000154.1 GCA_937896105.1 uncultured Bacteroidales bacterium | reverse complement strand
CAATGTGCTCTTTATGTAGTGGTCGCGAACGGCTGTCAAAGGCACGTTGTAGAGATATACATCGCGGAAGATTCCGCTCATACGGAACATATCCTGGCACTCGAGGTACGAGCCGTCGCACCAGCGGAACACCTGAACGGCAAGCTTGTTCTCGCCCTTCTTCAGGTAGTTTGTTATGTCAAACTCGGCAACGTTGTTCGACCCCTGTGTGTAACCTACATACTGGCCGTTGACCCATACGAAGGCTGCCGAGTAGATACCGCCGAAGTGGATGAATGTGCGGCGTCCGTCCCAATCCTCGGGAATCTCGAATGTGCGCACGTATGAACCTACCGGGTTGATGCCGTAGTTGCAGCCGTTGTCATTGAATCCCGGGCGTGCCTTGATGAACGGAGGTGTGTTTGCGTGCGGGTACTCTACATTGTTGTAGATAGGCTTGTCGGCTCCCTGCATCTCCCAGTTCGATGGCACAGGTATATCGTCCCAGCCGCTTGCGTCGAAACTCTCCTCGAAGAAATCGAGCGGGCGCTCCGATGGCTCGCTCACAAGGTTGAATTTCCAGGTGCCGTTGAGGCTCTGGTAGCGGTTGTTCACCGGTGTTGTCCAAGGCGTAGCGTAGTACTCGGCGTCGGCAAGCATCTTTTCGACATTGTCGTATGGCATATATGTAGCTACGGCACGCTCCTTGTTCTCGGCGAACATAGATTCGTCTTCCCAATATGGAACGTTAACCTTCGGCTTCTCTACCTGTACTATACGGAACCAGGCATCCTTGTCGGCCGGGTTCTTCTCAACGAGCATCATACGGTTCTCCTTGAGAGCATACATTGTACCGGGCTTGCCGGCTGATGTTATAAGGTAAACGCCCTTCTGCTTCTTTACAGGTTCGAAATGGAACTTGGCGTTGTTCCACACACCCGGTATTGCCGGCCACTGGAGCAGGTAGTCGATGCTTGCGTTACCGCCACCGTCGTCGAAATGAATGCCGTAGAATGCATTCTCGATGGCGAATGTAAAGAGGTCGATGGTCTTTATGCTCCAATACTGTCCTCTGTTGCCGGCAACTGTGTCCTCGCTTACAATGTGAGCATTGTTCTCGCCTGAATCGCCGTTGCCGAGTACCTGGTCGGGTCTTGTGACAGGGCAAATCTGGTATGTGAGGTCGCTGTCGAAGCCTGCTACTTCAGAAGCCTCGATGCGGAACTTTGCTGCGCGCATATTGGCAGCTCTCTCCTTCTTGATGAGAATGAGTGTGCCGCCCCTGCCTTTCGCAACGGCATATTCCGGGTTGTTTGATGGAATGAGCATCCCGTCCTCGTATTTCCACAACTGTGCTTCGTCCGAGCCGTTGTTCTCGCCTACCTCAACAACATTGCCATTTGCACGCAATGCTTTGTTTGAAATAGGGTTGATGATGCGCCAGCTGCCCGAAAGTTCCGACAGTTTCCAATAAATGGAACCGTCTTCCTTGTCATAGCTGGCGAAACCTGCAGTTTCTTCCATCTTCTCGGCAACGAGATTCTCGGTCTCTCCTGCACCATAGATGTGGTACAGCTTGCCTTGCTCGAATGTAGCCTGTGCATTGATGCCGACTGCGCACATCAGCGCAGCCGCGGTCAGCAAAAGGCTTTTCTTCAATTGTTTGATTGACATAGCGTTTTGTTTTTTATGGTTATAATTATATTGTTTTTACGATGTTTTGGCTGTGTAACTCACAAAGATATAAATTATTTATAAATATTATGGATTTATCGAAAAAAAACGATTGAAAAGCGGCTTTTTTGTGGCTTTTTTGTGTGTTAAACCTTGACGACGAGAATGTCCTCCCAGCGTGTCGTGTATTGCGGCGAGAGGTGCTCGCGGTTGGTGTGCCCTGTGATGCTTCCCTGCGATACCAGCTTCACAGCCTCGCCGCCCTGCCCGGCATTTATGCGGTCTATCGCCTGCATCAGTGCCTTGTGCTTGGGGCGGTCGATGGTGTCGAACAACATTCCTTGCACGGCTGTGGCAGGGGTTATGCGGCTCAAGCGCACGCCGCTCTTCTTGTAACCGTATCCCTTGCGGTATATTCTTTTCAGCTCGGCTGTGGCTGCTTTCACTATCTCCAAGGTGCTGTCGGTGGCAGTGTCGAAATGTACATTTCCGCACTCATAGTGTTGTGGCTGGTCGTCGCGGTGGCGGTTGGTGAATATGAACACTTGCAGCAGGCGCGCCACCGAATTTTGGTCGCGGAGCTTCGCGGCGGCAATGGCGGCAAAGGTCGAGACAGTCTCTGAGAGCTCGTCGAACGAGTAAATTTCGCTCGCGAATGAGCGCGACACGGTGATACTCTGTTTGTCGGCTATCTGATGGTTAAACTCTATGCAGGGTGTTCCGTGCAGCTCCAGCCAGGTGCGCACGCCGGTTATGCCCATCCGGTTGTCGACCCACTCCTCGCCAAGGTCGCTGAACTGTGCAGCTGTCGCTATGCGGCACTCCTTGAGCATCTTTCCGTGCCGGCGGCCTATTCCCCAAATGTCTTCGATGGGGATTTTCTCCAGCACCTTGCGGATATCCTCATCGCGGCTCATAAGGCAGGCGCTGTTCAGCTTCGGATACTGTTTGCACAGCTTGCCTGCTACCTTTGCAAGAGTCTTTGTGTGCGACATACCGATGCTCACCGGGATGCCGGTGTTGCGCCGTATGGTACGTGCAAGCTGCTCGCCGAAGAGCTTCAACCGCTCCTCGGGGTAGCCGTCGAGCTGCAGGAATGCCTCGTCAATGGAGTATATCTCAATGCTTTGTATGTGCTGTTTCAGGGTCGTCATCACTCGGTGCGACATATCGCCGTAGAGCTGGTAGTTGCTCGAACGTACCGCTACATTGTTGCGCTTGGCAAAATCGCGTATCTGGAACAGCGGCTGCCCCATCTTTATGCCAAGCGCCTTTGCCTCGTTGCTGCGCGAGACGACACAGCCGTCATTGTTGCTGAGCACAACCACAGGACGCCCTTCGAGCGAGGGGTCGAAGACTCTCTCGCACGAAACGAAGAAATTGTTACAGTCGCAAAGTCCAAACATAAAAAGATGAGAGTGGAAAGATGAAAGATGAGAGTGGAAAGATGAAAGATGAAAGATGAAAGTGGAAAGTGGAAAGGGCGAAGGGTGAAGCTTGTGCCTGCGGATGAAACACTACGTTTGCTTTGCTGTTCTATACTCTCTTCACCAAGTATGTTACTACGCCCCAGATGCAGAAGTCGTTGTCGGCTGTCACCTTTATGGGCTTGAAATCCTTGTTCGACGGCACGAGCAGCCCAAAATCCTTGTGCTTCTCGAAACGTTTCAGCGTGAAATCGCCGTCGATGTAGCACACAGCGAGGCAACCGTCGTAGGGCTCTATGCTCTTGTCGATGACAAGCAGGTCGCCGTCGTTTATCCCCTCCTCGACCATCGAAAGGCCGCTGACACGGGCATAGAATGTCGATGCGGGGTTCTTTATCAGTTCGCGGTTGAGGTCGAGACGCATCGATGCATAGTCCTCGGCAGGCGAGGGAAAGCCTGCCGCCACACGGCTGTCCGATAGGGGCAGTGACATCGGGTCGTTATCCTCGGGGGCAAATATGTTTATTCCGTCGTTCATAGTTCCTGTATATAATATATAACAACAGGTTGCCGGCTTTTGCAGCTGCAACCTATCTGTTTTCTGTTGGTTCACCTGTAATTTTTGTAGCGAGGCGTTGCAGTCATTATTCCCCTTTGTACAAATAGCTGTCTTCCTGTTGCGAAAACTCTATGTTCTCTTTTTCTCGTAGAATCATCAATGCTGTGTCCGGCCAGTATGCCTTGTTGTCGTCCAGTATAAAACGCATTACTGTGTCATTGAGCAATTCAAAGGTTACATCATTCAATTTCTTGTCATCGCCACAGTAAAAGTTCGACATAATTTCATATATCTTACTCTTTGCTATATTGCCATCGGGCTTTTTAATTCGCACCATTTGGATGAAACCTCCATTTTTGTCGTGTTCCGGCATATGAATCCTCTCACCATAAAAGAATGTGCCTCCAATGGCAAATAGCAGAGAATCGTTTCTCTCTTCGCACCAAACGAAGAATCTGTGCGTAAGGTCATTGCAGGCCCAGCCCCACTTGCCTACAAATGGCGACAATTCCTCTTCTCCGTCCTTTTGCGGTGGGGCTGAAAGAACTTGCAGTGCTGTTGCCAATACAAGTAGTAAAACAAATGCTTTTTTCATAACTCTAATAATATGGTGAGAAATACAAATCACTGCCAACAGTTTCCGCTATTCTGTTCAAACGGTTCATCCAACCTGTGTAAAATTCAAGTTGGGCGGGATCGTCTTTGACCTGTTCACGGTAATGGTAATATCTGTTCTTTAAAATTGCATCAATCAACCACCGGGTGTTGCTGTTGTGTATTGCATTAAGGCTCTTTTCGCCAAGGTGACCGTCAACTTTCAACGCAGCTCCTTGCGTGTTCAGTATTTCCTGTACTCTTTTGGCGGCGGTGTGATAGAACGTGTTTATCATATAGTCAAAAATCACGTATGCAACGTTCTTGTCTCTTATGTACCCCAGATTATATCTATCTTATGAAAGAGAAGGTTGCTATATTGACACTTAAAAACATATACAGGTTGCCGCCAGGCGGCAACCTGTATGTGTTTTTAATCTCCTTTTCACATTATTTGCCAAAGCGCTCACGCAGGGTCTTTATCATATCCTGTGTCATTGAGTCGAGGTCGTAGCTTGGCTTCCAGTCCCACTCGGCACGGGCACAGCTGTCATCCATCTTGTTTGGCCAGGAGTCGGCAATGGCCTGGCGCACCGGGTCGAACTCATAGTGCATCTTGAAATCAGGGATGTATTTTTGGATGGATGCCTTTATAATTTCAGGGTCGAAACTCATTGATGCCACGTTGAAGGCGTTGCGGTGGATGAGGCGCGACGGGTCGGCATTCATAATGTCGATGGCTGCCTTCAAGGCATCGGGCATATACATCATATCCATAAATGTACCGGCCTGGATGGGGCAGGCAAAATCCTCGCCCTTTACGGCAGCATAGTAAATCTCGACGGCATAGTCCGTTGTTCCGCCACCCGGGAGTGTCACGTTCGATATGAGGCCGGGGAAGCGCACGGCGCGTGTGTCTACGCCATACTTTGTAAAGTAGTAGTCGCTGAGCAGTTCGGTTGCCACTTTTGTCACGCCATACATTGTGCGTGGGCGCTGTATTGTGTCCTGTGGTGTGTTGTCGTGTGGTGTGTTGGGGCCGAACGAGCCGATGGAACTTGGGGTGAACACGGCGCACTTCTTCTCGCGTGCAATCTCAAGTATGTTCAGCAAGCCGTTCATCTGTATGTCCCAGGCAAGCAATGGCTTTGCCTCGGCAACGGCCGAGAGTAGCGCTGCAAGGTTGTATATGGTGTCGATGTTGTATTTCTCAACTACCTCGGCAAGCTGTTTGGCATTGGTTACATTCGCCTCGGCGGCGGGGCCGCTTTCCAAGAGTATGCCTTTGGGTTCGGCGCCGGGGATGTAGCCGGCTACGATGTTCCCCTCCGGTATAAGCCTGCGCAGTGTCATTGTCAACTCGGAACCAATCTGGCCGGTAGAACCTACGATGAGTACGTTTTTCATATAATCCGAATTTTAATTGTTGTTAATCTCTCTTGTATGTGTGCCAAAATATATGACGGCACTCCAAAGTTACGTTTTTTTTGTTTACGTTGTTCATCGTCGGCATTTTTTTTGAAATAAAAAATAAATTTAGACGCAGCTTGTGGAGTTTTTAATAAAAAGGATTATTTTTGTGATGGGCATAGCTCTCCCCTTTATGGAATATTGTCTTAAAAAATAGAATAATGTACGGAGATTTTCAAAAACATCTGCAGAACGAGCTGGCCGCCATCGATGAGGCCGGCCTCTACAAGAGAGAACGCAACATTGCTTCGCAACAGTTTGCCGAGATAACGCTTGAGGATGGTTCAAAGGCACTGAATTTCTGTGCCAACAACTACCTTGGCCTGTCGAATAACCCACGCTTGATGAAGGCTGCCCAAGAGGCGATGGAGGAGCGGGGATATGGTATGTCGTCGGTACGTTTCATTTGTGGAACACAGGATTACCACAAGAGACTTGAGAGGGCAATCGCCGACTATTTCAAGACCGAGGATACAATCCTCTATGCAGCCTGTTTCGATGCTAACGGAGGCCTCTTTGAGCCTTTGTTTACAGCCGAAGATGCCATCATTTCCGATTCTTTGAATCACGCTTCAATCATCGACGGTGTCCGTCTGTGCAAGGCACAGCGTTATCGCTATGCCAATGCCGATATGGCAGACCTCGAGCGTTGTTTGCAGGAGGCTCAGGCGCAACGGTTCCGCATAATTGTAACCGACGGCGTCTTCTCTATGGACGGTAATGTGGCTCCAATGGACAAGATATGCGACCTCGCCGAGAAATACAACGCTTTGGTGATGGTCGACGAGAGCCACTCGGCCGGTGTCGTGGGTGCTACAGGCCACGGTGTTGCCGAGCAGTTCGATTGTTACGGCCGCATTGATATTTTCACCGGTACGCTGGGTAAGGCCTTTGGCGGTGCCGTGGGTGGCTTCACGACAGGGCGTAAGGAGATTATTGATATGCTCCGTCAGCGCTCGCGTCCCTATCTTTTCTCAAACTCGTTGCCTCCCTCGGTGGTTGGGGCATCTATCGAGATGTTTAAGATGTTGGGCGAGAGTGATGCTCTGCACGATAAGCTACAGGCCAACGTTAACTATTTCCGCGATAAGATGATGGCTGCCGGATTCGACATTAAGCCTACCCAGTCGGCTATTTGTGCGGTGATGCTGTACGATGCCAAGCTCTCGCAGATTTTCGCATCAAAGATGGCCGAGGAGGGAATATTTGTTACGGGCTTCTACTATCCTGTTGTTCCCAAAGGTCAGGCGCGCATCCGCGTGCAGCTGTCGGCCGGACACGAGCCTGAGCACCTCGACCGCGCAATTGACGCCTTTGTCAAGGTGGGTAAGGAGCTTGGTGTGATTAAGTGATTTTATATTGCTTTTCGATACAAAAATATTGTGTGAGCCGTCGGCTCACACAATATTTTTTTGTCCATTCATCGTCTCCGGCTAAGATTTTTATCGGTTTGCTCTAAAGGGCAAAATAAATTTCTCTTCTTTTTTGTCTCTTTGCTCCACGTAGTCTGCTTCTTTTCGCGTCGGAAAGGTTGCTGAAGAGGGTACAGTAGAAATTTACTATGAACAAGAATAAATAAGCTATTTTTCACTTTACTACTGAGCCTTGAAAAGTCCTATAAAAGCATCCGTATTTTTTTAGTGTTATAATATAAAAGATATAAATATAAAAAAGGTAGGCCCTAAAAAGCCTACCTTTTTGTATGAATTTCTATTAAGGAAATTACTTCTTTGCAGCAAGAGCCTTCTTTACAGCCTTTGCAATAGCCTTCTCGGCAGATGCCTTAGCGGCGTCGAGCTTCTTCTGAGCCTTTGCCTCGGCCTTTGCGTCGCCGGCAGCCTTAGCAGCCTGTACTGCGTCGTACAGAGCCCAAAGGTTCTTCTTGGCTGTTACCTCTTTTTGTGCAGCGCTGTAAGCCTCGGCCTCGGCCTCTGTAGCGGCCTCAACCTCGGGAGTAGCGTATGCGTGTCTGTAACCGGCCTGCTCGTTCCAATGTCCGCGTGTAAAGTCGGGGAATGTAACGGCTGCGCAGTTGTTGTCCATTGACAATGTACCAAGCTCGGCCAAACAGCACCACTCGGCCATATCATATACGTCCATATCAAG
>CALBKR010000153.1 GCA_937896105.1 uncultured Bacteroidales bacterium | reverse complement strand
ATACAGCAGGCCGGTGGCTATGTATCAATCAACACAGGCGGTATGCCCGACGCTAATGCAATTCCCATTGGCAAGGATATCGCCGAAGAGGCTATGGATGCTGCTGCCTGCATCGGTTGCGGTGCCTGCGTAGCAGCCTGCAAGAACGGTTCTGCGATGCTGTTCGTATCGGCAAAGGTGAGCCAGTTCGCTCTTCTGCCACAGGGTAAGGTAGAGGCCAAGAAACGAGTAAAGGCAATGATTGCCAAGATGGACGAGCTTGGTTTCGGTAACTGTACCAACACCCGTGCCTGCGAGGCCGAGTGTCCCAAGTGTGTCTCTATCAGCAATATCGCACGCCTGAACCGCGAGTTCATCAAGGCAAAGCTGAAAGACTGATAATGGATAGCATAAAAAAACATTCCCGACCGTTTGGTCGGGAATGTTTTTTTATGCTTAGTTAAGTATTGTTCCGTCTGGTGATACCAGAACCACTATGTCGGTTTCTCCCTTTTCGAGGTCGAACTCATAATGGTCGCCGCTCTCACGTTCCACGTAGTCGATATCATCTATTGTAAAGTCCGGATATAGGTTCTGTACCGCATCCTTTACTACATCGGGAACTCCTCCGATGGTCACATCCCAGGTAGTGTACACCCACTTGTTGTCCTTGTTGAAATAGACCTCCTTGCGGCGTCCGTCGTGGTTGATGTCGACCTCAATCAGTCCGTTCTCTTCTACTTCGGCAAACAGTATCTGTGCACCGGTATACTTCTGTTCGATGAAGCCCTTGATGGTGTCGTTTACTGCGATGTCATCGTCGTCGTCACAGGCTGCGAAGGCGAATATCGCCATCAGCAGGATAGGAAATAGCTTTTTCATAATAGTTGTTTTTTCTTAGTTGTCAGTAATGGTCAAGTATAGTCTTTTTCTCAATCGTCGATGTCGTATATCCTGTACTCCTTGTCGAACTTCAGTTCGAGACGGTTGGATAGTTTCAACTCGTAGTTGTTGCGGTCCTTCTCAATCGACAGCACCTTCTCACCTGCGAAATTTGTGTCGATGTACTGCTTTATTGCCGGTGGAATGATGTCTGCCGGAACTTCGCCGAAGCGACAGTCAACCTCTTCCCAGTTGCCCTTCTCCGAGAACTCGAGCATTGTGCCGTCGGCAAGCCTCACCTCGTACGAGCGTCTCAGGATATCGCGCTCCTCTTTTGCATATGTGAGGTCTATGCCTGCAAAATGCGTGTTGATGAACTGCTGTGCCTGGGCTGGGAGCTGGTTCTTGTTGATGACCTTGTCATTGTCGGCCTCTGCAGAGAGAATACCGAATGAAAAAATAGCGGCTAATGTCAATAAAATCTTTTTCATAATCAGAATCTTTTTTAGTTAGTATAGTTTTTAGTTTTAACACCTGCGAACATTGTGCTGTTCGCTATTTCTGGTGCAAATATTATACCCGATTCTGAAATGAAATTGAAATTTTCTACAATTTTCAAAAAATCGAAAAAAAAATTACGGAAGGCATTGTGTTATGCGCTTCCGTAACGTTATCAAGTCGTGGTTGTCTCCTCTTTCCGTTGCAGGAACCTGTCATATATCCACGATGTGAGCAGGTAGACAAGCACTCCGCTCAGCACTCCGGCAATGGCATCTATCAGGTAATGTGCCTTGATGTATACCGTTGCGCAGCATAGCAGAATGAAGAATGGCAGGAATCCCATAAACAGTTTCTTGCTTGCCTTGAAGGCGAGAATCATAATTATCAGCGACACCCCAACGTGCGAGCTCGGGAATGCGGCTGTGGGGCGTTCGCCTGCGCTCTGTGCCATATTCACCAGTTCTGTGAAGAATACTCCCTTGCCCTCTTGTGCTATCGACACCTCGGGATGCAGGTTGAAATAGTTGCCCAGGCTCTCATATACGCCACTGCTTGCGGCCTCCTCGCCGATAGCCGGGAAATAGAACTGAGGGCCGGCAACAGGCAGGAACATATATATAAGGTAGTACGTAAAGAATGATGCCATAATGATGAATGTGCATCTCTCAACCTTTTTCGGGCGTTTGAAGAAATAGAAGAACGAAATGGCGGCAATCATAGGAAAGTAGAGCCAATATCCCAAATTGAATATCTCGCGCCAGAATACTCCGTCAAGCACCTGGTCGAACATCAGTGCCGGTTGGCATCCGAATATGCTGTACTCGGCCGACGCAAAGATGTGGTCGAGGTTCGGGAATATGCGGTTGAACTCGAATGTATCGGGGTACCAGTAGCTCAAAAGCGACATCTGCGCAACCATTCGCACAAGTATTGTGAGACGAGAAGGAAACTTCGTATATACATATATTAAAGTAAATGTTCCTGCGAGTATGAGGAAACGGTATATCAGCATCTGTCGTGGGTCATCCATCCTGTCGTAGAACAGAATTATGAGCAGTGTGGTAAACAGGTTGTAGAGCAAACCGATTTTCTCTACAGCAAGGAATTTAGTCTCTGCTTCCCTGCGTTTGAATAAGTCTAAAGCCATTTTTCTTGTTTGTACCATTTTATAGTTTCACGTGTTCCTTTCTCAAGCGGATAGTCGACACTGAACCCTAATTCAGTTTCTATCTGCGTTGTGTCGCAGAGCCAGTTCCTCTGCTTCATTATCTTGTATTTGTCACTGTTCAGTGTCGCAGGCTTGCCTGTCAGGCGTGCTATGTAACCGGCGCAGTACGAAACAGCTTTCAGCACCCACAGCGGAGCCTTGATGTGCAGCACCTTTTTTATACCCATCTCCTGCTGTATATAGTCGCTGAACGCCCGGCTATCATATCCTTGCGGTTCGCTCACAAAGTAGCAACGGTCGGCGACAGGCTTCTCAATGGCAAGGTATACAGCCTTCACAAGATCTTTCACATAGATGAATGTTATCAGTTGCGGCCTGTAGCCGGCTGCAAAATCGATATGCCTCTTTATGCTTGCTGCCATCTGGTAGTAGTCGCGTTCGCGAGGGCCATATACGCCGGTCGGGCGCAGTATTATGTAGGGACACTTGCAATGTTCAATAATATATCTCTCGGCAAGCAGCTTGCTCTTGCCATATAAGGTGTTGGGCTTTGGCTCGTCATCGGCCTTTATCGCCTTGTAGGGTTGCTCCTCACGCACTGGGCCGAACACGCTCAGTGAGCTAAGGTAAATAAATTTCTTCGGCAACATCGACAGTGCGCCGAGTGCCTCTATGAGGTTTCTTGTACCTTCGTAATTAGTCTTGTAGAACTCATTTTTATCGGTACATTTCGTTACACCGGCAGCGTGTATGATAAAATCCCACGTACCGTGCCCGGACTTGAAGCATTCCAACTGCTCTTTGAGCCGCTCGGGGGCTGACAGGTCTGTATCGATAAAGTTTATCCTCTTGTCCTTCAGGTATCGTCGGCTGCTGCCGTCGCGCATAGCCGCCCACATATCATATCCGGCATCCAGCCCGGCCTCCACAAGGAAACTGCCGATAAAGCCACTTGCGCCTGTAACCAGTATCTTCATTGAACAAACAATTGCTTTTGCGTTGCAAAGATAACCAAAAAAAACGAATGCCATAGCTTGTGCTGTGTCGAGGTTCTATGAAACTGTTTTTTACATTGTTTAGTTTTATGAAACATACTTTTAACCTTATATGATTGCATTGTGCGGTTTTATTGCTAATTTAGCAACAGTTAAACTTTACTATTATGTCAAAGAAAGGGTCAAAGGGAAAGGGGCGTATGAACAAAGGCGCCGTCATTGATATGCTGGTCGATTTCTTCAACCGCAATGATAGCAGGATTGTCAGCCCGAAGGAGATATTCAAGGAACTCGGTTTCACATCTACATCGGCAAGGACGCTGTGTGTGCAGATACTCGATGATATGGTCTTCGATGGTTATCTCATAGAGCCTGAGTTCAGGAAATACCGCCTTGCCGACAACTCATCGATAATGGTTGGTACCTTTATGCGCAGCAAGGAGGGATACAATGAGTTCTATCCCGAGGACGGCAGCGAGCCTGTCATCATCAGTGAGCGCAATTCGGCACACGCCCTTACCGATGATGTGGTGCGCGTGGCACTCTTTGCAAGGCGCCGTGGTCGTGGTCGCGAGGGCGAGGTGGTTGAGATTGTAAAGCGCACCCACGATACTTTTGTGGGCGAGCTGCACGTTGAGAAGCATTATGCTTTTCTCATCACAGAGAACCGAATTATGCCCAACGATATCTTTATTCCCAAAGACCTGCTCAAGGGCGGCAAGAACGGCGAGAAGGCTGTTGTGAAGCTCCTTGAGTGGCCGCTCGATAGCAAGAATCCTGTGGGCAAGGTCATCGATGTGCTTGGCAAGAGTGGCGACAACGACACCGAGATGAATGCCATCCTTGCCGAGTATGGCCTGCCATATACCTATCCCGTCGCAGTGGAGCAGGCTGCGTTGCAGTTGCCGTCTACAATCAGTGAGAGTGAGATTGCGGCACGCAAGGATTTCCGCGGTGTCACAACCTTTACCATCGACCCTGCCGATGCCAAGGACTTCGACGACGCCCTCTCGATACGCAGTGCAGGCGAGGGGCTGTGGGAGGTCGGTGTGCATATTGCCGATGTATCGCATTATGTTACCGAGGGCAGTATAATAGACAAGGAGGCATTCAAGCGTGCCACATCGATATATCTTGTCGACCGCACCATTCCGATGCTCCCCGAGCGCCTTTGCAACGACCTTTGTTCGCTTCGTCCGCACGAGGACAAACTCACCTATTCGGTAATCTTTACTATGAACGCTAAGGCCGAGGTTAAGAAATTCGAGATAACACGTGCGGTAATCAACAGCGACCACCGCTTTGCCTACGAAGAGGTGCAGGAGATAATAGAGAAGGGCGAGGGTATCTACTACGACGAGATAAAGACGCTGAATATGCTTGCGCAGACAATGCGTGAGAAACGTTTCAAGGCAGGTGCCATCGATTTCCAGCAGGCACAGGTGCACTTCCGTCTCGCCGATGACGGCAAGCCCCTATCGGTCTACTTCAGCGAGAGAAACGAGTCTCACCAGCTCATCGAGGAGTTTATGCTGCTTGCCAACCGCACCGTTGCCGAGAAGATAGGACGCAAGACACCCAATGCCCCGCTCAAGACATTTGTCTACCGAATACACGACCAGCCCAACCCTGAGAAGATAGCAATGCTCTCGAAATTCGTGAGCAAGCTGGGCTATAAGATGAAGAGCACTACCGGGCGCACAACATCGGCCTCGGCACTCAACTCGCTGTTGAAGGAGGTGCACGGCAGCAAGGAGCAGAACGTGATAGAGCAGATATCGCTCAGGACAATGCAGAAGGCACGTTACTCGACCGAGAATATCGGTCACTATGGCCTTGCATTCCGTTACTATACCCACTTTACATCGCCCATACGCCGTTACCCCGACCTGCTTGTCCATCGCCTGCTCAACCGCTATCTCGCGCTTGGTGCACGCACGGTGAGCAAACCGAAATATGAGGACCTTTGCGAGCACTGTTCGGCACAGGAACAGGTAGCAGCGAATGCAGAGCGTGCAAGTATAAAGTACAAACAGGTGGAGTTTATGAGTGAGCACATCGGCGAGGAGTTCGATGCTGTGATAAGCGGTGTCACCGAGTGGGGACTTTATGCCGAGATAAACGAGAATAAATGCGAGGGAATGATACCTATGCGCACCTTGCAGGACGATTACTATGAGTTCGATGATGCCAACTACTGCATCATCGGCCGCCGTCATCACCGCAAGTTCACCATCGGCGACCCAGTGCGTGTGCGCATAGTCCGCGCCAACCTCGACCGTAAACAGCTCGATTTCGAGATGATAGATGATTGATACTCCATTTTAGTTTCATTTCAGAATCGGGTACTATTTTTGTGAAAAAACAGAAAGATGAAACTGCTGATAATTGAGGACGACAACTCTTTGCGCGAAATTATGCAACGTGCACTCACTGCTGAAGGATATGTTGTTGAGCTGGCACCCACCTACCTCGATGCCTGCGACAAGATAGCAGGCTACAGCTACGACTGCATATTGCTCGACATTATGCTGCCCGATGGCAACGGTCTCAAACTGCTCGAGCAGATAAAGGCGCTCGACAAGGACGACAGGGTGATAATAATTTCGGCACGCGATTCCCTCGACGACAAGATTGCCGGGCTTGACCTCGGCGCTGACGACTACCTGCCTAAACCTTTTTATATGGCCGAGCTCTCGGCGCGTATAAAGAGTGTTATGCGCCGTGGAGCTGGTGCAGTCAATAAAACAATGAGTGCCGGCAATATAGTGCTCGACCTTCAGAGCCGTCGTGTTGCCGTCGGCGGTAGCGATGTAGCCCTTCTAAAGAAGGAGTTCGATATCCTGCTCTATTTTATGCAGCGCCCTAACCACATAATAGATAAGGCTGTGCTTGCCGAGGCTGTCTGGGGCGACCACATCGATATGGCCGATAATTTCCAGTTCGTCTATGCACAGATAAAGAACCTGAGGAAAAAGCTTGCCGATGCCGGCGCTTCGCAGAATATAAAGGCCGTCTATGGTTTCGGCTACAAATTCACAGAAACCGACCTATGAAACTCATCTACAAGGTAACATTCCGCCTCGCACTGGTAATCCTGCCCATTCTGCTGCTTTGGGCAACGGTCTTTTATTTCTCAATGGTAAACGAGATAAATGACGAAACCGATGACAGCCTCGAGGATTATGCCGAGATGATAGCTCTTCGTGTTGTCAATGGCGATGAACTGCCGTCGCCGGGCGATGGCAGCAACAACACCTATTCGGTAGAGATTCTGCCGTCTGCGGAGGAATATAAACCATCGAAACAATACGAAGACCGCGCTGTGTACATTCCGCAGAAGCGCGAGACAGAACCGGCGCGTGTGCTCACAAAGATATTCCTCGATGACGAAGGCTCGGCCTACAGGCTCACGGTCTCTACACCCACCTTTGAACGCGATGATATATTGGCGGCAGTGCTTATCCATCTTATCATTCTCTATGCTGTGCTGTTGTGCACAATACTGCTTGTGACAACACTTGTTTTCAATTACAGTATGAGGCCGCTCTATTCACTGCTGAAGTGGCTCGACAGGTATCGCCCGGGCAAGGGTATCTCGGGTTTCCCCGATGAAGAGTCTGTCTTAGAGTTTCGCAAGCTCACCAGTGCTGCACGTGAAACGATAGAACGTGCCGAGAACCATCTCGAGCGGCAGAAACAGTTTATCGGGAATGCATCGCACGAGCTGCAGACACCGCTTGCCGTGATAGGCACACGTATCGAGTGGATGATGGACAACACGCAACTCACCGAAGAACAGTTTGCCGAGTTGTCGAAGATAAGGCAGTCGGTGAACCGCCTGACACGCCTTAACCGCACACTGCTGTTACTCTCGAAGATAGACAGTGGTCATTTCCTTGATAAAAAGCCTGTAGATGTTGTAGCAATAATAGAAGGAGAATTGGATATTTACCGCGAGGTGTATGCCGCGAGGGAGTTGCAATGTAATGTAAAAGTGCCGCAATCCTTTGTCGTGCAGATGGATGAGATGCTTGCAACCACAATGGTCACCAATCTCATAAAGAACGCCTTTCTTCATTCGCCCGACGGCGGCACGATAGATATTTCGGTATCGGGTGGCGTTCTTACCGTTGCCAACAGCGGCGATGAGGCTCTTGATGCCGCACGGCTTTTCGACCGCTTCTACACCAGCGGCAAGAGCGGCTCAACAGGCCTTGGCCTTGCCCTGGTGAAATCAATTGCAGGGTACTATAATTATGCTTTGAAGTATAGCTATAACAACGGCAAGCATTGCTTCGAGGTGAGGTTTAAAGGATAGTTTTATCCCTGCACCATTTGTTGGTTCAATAGAAATCTCTATATTTGCTGCGAGAGTATAGAGATTTCTATTTTTGTCAAATTATTCTCAAAAACAATATATTTATGAAAAACAGATTTTCTTTTTTATTCTGCCTTTTGGTAGTTTTTTCGTCGCTATTTGTTTCCTGCGGAAATAAGAAGAGCGATACCACTGTTTCCAGTAGTAATAATAGGATATGCACTATTAATGGCCATGAGTCTGTCGATCTTGGCTTGCCCAGTGGTTTAAAATGGGCAACCTGCAATGTAGGAGCAAGCAGCCCCGAGGGTTATGGCGATTACTATGCTTGGGGCGAAACCTCTACCAAGAGCAATTACAATTCAAGCACCAGCACCACCTACGGCAAGCAAATGAGCAGCATCGCCGGCAACGCTCAGTACGATGTTGCCCGCAAAAAGTGGGGCAGCCCCTGGCGCCTTCCCACAGAAGCCGAGTTTCAAGAACTCATAGACAACTGCACCTGGGAGTGGACCACCCAAAACGGAGTAAACGGTTACAAAGTAACAAGCAAGAAGAACGGCAACAGCATCTTCCTCCCCGCTGCAGGTGAGCGCTACGATACGTCGTCCTACGACCAGGGGTCGGAGGGTAACTACTGGAGTGCTACGCCTGACGAGAGCGATACCGACGGCGCGGAAGGCATTGGCTTCAGCGAGGGTGGCCCTAGCACGAGTTGGTGCAGCCGTAGCCTCGGTCACAGTCTGCGCCCCGTTTCAGAGTAAGGAAGGCTTTGTTTAAAACCTGTATCTAAGCAATCCTACCTCTGCAAAATAAGCAAAAAAAAAATGCTTATTTTGCAAAATGCGATTAATAGGCTGTGTATAAATAAGTTGCGAGTGTATTTTAATTTTAAATATACTCGCAACTTGCTTTTTCTATGAATTAAAGTGCAGTTCTTTGGGTAGGGCGTAATAGAGATTTTTTCAGTCGTTTTACTCCTTCAAAAGACAGGCTTGGTTTTAAATTTCTTAATTCATTTCGAGTTTGTTCATCTTATAATAATATAGTATTATATGTGTTTATTATGCCTATATTTGTAATAATAAGACTTTTTTATTTGTTTATTTTTACATAAACTTGCATTTTAAAACAAAACAGCCTATTTTTGTGTTGTTAAAATTGCTGTAATATGAAAGTACGCGAACAATTGAAAGAGCAAATCATTAAAAGGATGTCAATGGATAATCCATGGTGGATAACCGCTTCTATACCTGAAGATTATAAGGAGATGCCTCGTCGTGCCTATTTAAGTGGGTTCTATCCTTTGGTTTCTGATATCGATGTGCGCCGTGCAGTTATTCTTATGGGGCCGCGTCGTGTGGGAAAGACCGTTATGATTTTCCACACGATAAGTCAATTGATTGCTGACGGTGTGGATCCGCAGAAGATTATCTATGTTTCAATAGATACTCCAATATATAATAATACATCTTTGGAGGACCTGTTTTCATACGCCCGGCTTGCTTTGAAACAGGAGGATTGCAACGATGGGTTTTATGTCTTCTTCGACGAAATACAGTACTTGAAGAACTGGGAGGTGCATTTGAAATCTTTGGTCGATACTTTCAGGAATATAAAATTCATTGCTTCGGGTTCTGCTGCAGCTGCATTGAAAATGAAGAGTAATGAGAGCGGTGCGGGGCGTTTTACCGATTTTATGTTGCCTCCATTGACTTTCTTTGAGTATATTAATTTCTTGAACCTTAATTCTATTATTGTTGAAAGCAGTAGCGGCATATCTCCTTATGCTTCAATAAATATCGATGAACTTAACCGTCATTTCATCGATTATATCAATTTCGGCGGTTATCCCGAGGTCGTTTTCTCCGAGAAAATACGTTCTAATCCCGGACAGTATATAAAGAATGATATAATAGATAAAGTTCTATTGCGCGACTTGCCAAGCCTGTACGGTATAACAGATATACAGGAACTCAACAAATTGTTTGTACATATTGCCTTCCGTTCGGGTAATGAGTTTTCTTATGAGGCGTTGACAAAAGAGGCGGGTATAAGAAAGGATACGTTAAAAAAGTATCTTGAATATCTTGAGGCTGCATTCCTTATTAAAGTTGTCAATCGCATAGACCAAAGTGCGAAACGTATGCAGCGTGTTACATCGTTCAAGATTTATTTGACTAACCCCTCGCTCCGTTGTGCTTTATTTTCTCCTGTGAATGGTGATGATGATTTTATTGGCAGTATGGTTGAGACGGCAATATTCTCACAATGGGTTCAGGGAGGAAAAAGTGATTTCTACTATGCGAACTGGACAAAAGGTAGAGATAAAGGTGAGGTTGATATTGTCTGGGTAGATGACGCCACGCAGAAACCTTATTCATTGACGGAAATAAAATGGAGTGATAGATTTGCCGATAGTCCACACGAATTAAAGTCTCTGCATCGTTTCCTGGAAAACAACAGGGGTGAAATGAGAGTTATTGTTACTACAAAAACGAAGAGTTCTATTTGGAATGGTGAAGATTATAATATATTCTTTCTTCCATCTGCATTATATGCCTATTGGGTATCGGACTATCTATACAAAAACCGTAAAGCCGAATTGCTTAACCCAACCTCTGCAAAATAAGCAAAAATTTTTTGCTTATTTTGCAAAACACTCTTAACGCGCTGAATATAAATGTATTGCGAGTGTATTTTAATTTTAAAATACACTCGCAATTGCTTTTTTACATGTTAAGATGCAGCTTCCCATGGCTCAAATATCCAGTAGCACAATACAGCCCTCCTTGAGCGAACGCTTTACATCTATTATACGCTGGTTGCTGCTGCCGCGGAAACGCAGTTCCTCGTCCCTCAGCGCCTCAATAAAACGTCCGTCGACAAGTACATCAATCTGCTCGAGCAGTGCCCTTTGTGCAGGGTGGCGCAGCAAATCTTCGAAAAGGTAGCCTGTATAGCACCATATATTCTTGTTGCTGTGTTGTCTGATAGCTTTTGCAAGTTCCGTGAAGCCTTCGGGCTGGAACATCGGGTCGCCGCCCGAAAAGGTGACATCGGCAAACGGGTCGTCAAGGATAACCTTCAGGATATCCTCGATGTCTACAGGCTGCCCGTTCGATATATTCCACGACTGGGGGTTGTGGCAACCGGGGCAGTGATGTGGACAGCCCGAAGAATAAACCGAGGTGCGAAACCCCGGTCCATCTACAGTAGTGTCTTCCATTATATTTAGAATGGAAATTGTTGCCATATCTGTTTTATCTTGCCGTTTTATTCGTGTATTACACGGTCGTTGAGCTCCGACAACTTTGCTTTGTTCCAACGGTCGGTTGTTCCTACAAGGTAGCCTGTGATGCGCTGTAGCTTGTCAAGGCGCTTGCTGCCGCATTTTGGGCACTCGTCGAGGTTCTTGGCCGAGTTCTCGAAGCCGCAGTCGAGGCAACGGTTGCGGTTGTGGTTTACCGAGCCGTAACCGATATTGTACTTGTCCATCATATCCACGACCTTCATAATGGCCTCGGGGTTGTGTGTGGCATCGCCATCCATCTCCACGTAGAAGATATGTCCACCGCGTGTGAGGTCGTGATAAGGAGCCTCAATCTCGGCCTTGTGGCGTGCACTGCACTTGTAGTACACCGGAACGTGGTTGCTGTTGGTGTAGTAGTCGCGGTCGGTGATACCCTCGAGCTTGCCGAAGCGCTTGCGGTCACCGCGTGTGAAGCGTCCCGAGAGTCCCTCGGCCGGTGTCGCAAGGATACTGTAGTTGTGCTGGTACTGCTCGGAGAAATCGTTGGCACGGTCACGCATATATGTGATGATGCGTATACCAAGCTGCTGTGCCTCATCGCTCTCGCCGTGGTGCTTGCCTGTGAGTGCTACAAGACATTCGGCAAGGCCAATGAAGCCGATGCCCAATGTACCTTGGTTGATTACAGGTGCAATTGTTTCGTTTGGTTTAAGGTTCTCACAACCGACCCATAGTGTCGACATAAGCAACGGGAACTGCTTTGCAAATGCTGTCTTCTGGAACTCCATACGCTCGTGCAGCTGTCGTGCTGTTATCTCTAACAGGCCGTCTAGCTTTGCAAAGAAGAGTGCTATGCGCTCCTCCTGGTTCTCGATGTTCATACATTCGATGGCAAGGCGCACGATGTTTATTGTCGAGAATGAGAGGTTTCCGCGTCCTACCGATGTCTTGGGACCGAAACGGTTCTCGAACACACGTGTGCGGCATCCCATTGTTGCAACTTCGTGTATATAACGCTTGGGGTCGTCGGCTTTCCACGCCTCGTTCTGGTTGAATGTGGCGTCGAGGTTCAGGAAGTTGGGGAAGAAACGGCGTGCCGTTACCTTGCAGGCAAGCTGATAGAGGTCGTAGTTCCTGTCATCTGGCAGGTAGCTGACGCCGCGTTTCTTTTTCCATATCTGTATGGGGAATATGGCTGTCTCGCCATTGCCCACACCGCGGTATGTGCTGTTGAGCAGCTCGCGGATGATGCAACGGCCTTCGGCCGATGTATCGGTACCATAGTTGATGGAGCTGAACACTACCTGGTTGCCGCCGCGTGAGTGGATGGTGTTCATATTGTGTATGAATGCCTCCATTGCCTGGTGTACACGTGCAACGGTCTTGTTCATCGCGTGCTGCATTATGCGCTCGTCACCGCTGAGGAAATCGAGCGGTTGCTGCAGGTAGTCATCTATCTCCTTGTTATATAGGTGCGAGTAGTTGGCTCCAGTAAGTTCTTCGATAGCCTTGAGCTCCTCGATAAAACTTGCACGCACGTATGGTGCAAGGTAGAAATCGAATGCAGGGATGGCCTGTCCGCCGTGCATCTCGTTCTGTGCTGTCTCCATAGAGATACAGGCGATGATGCTTGCTGTCTCAATGCGCTTTGCAGGGCGTGACTCGCCGTGGCCGGCGTTGAAGCCGTTCAACAGAATGTTGTCGAGCGGGTGCTGGCAACAAGTGAGGCTCTTGGTGGGGTAGTAGTCCTTGTCGTGTATGTGCAGGTAGTTCTGGCGCACGGCGTCGGCTGTCTCTTCGCTCAGCAGAAAGTCGTCGACAAACGGTTTTGTTGTCTCACTTGCGAACTTCATCATCATACCCGCAGGGGTGTCGGCGTTCATATTGGCATTCTCGCGTGTGACATCATTCGATTGGATGTTTATGATTTCCTGGAAAAGATCCCTTGTCTTCGCCTTGCGTGCGATGCGGCGTTTGTTACGGTACGAGATATACTGCTTGGCCACGTCCTTGCGGCTACTCTTCATAAGCTCCATCTCCACCATATCCTGGATGTCCTCGACCGTCATCTGTGCATCGCCCCTAAAGGAGATGTGGTCGGTGATCTGACGGATGAGTGACATATCCTCCCCCTTGTCGGTGTGCAGCATCGCCTTACGGATGGCGGTGATGATTTTCTCTTCATTAAAGCCGACAATACGCCCGTCGCGCTTAACAACTGTCTGAATCATAATTGTATTTTGGATTTTTGTTTATCAAATCGAATGGTATGCAAAAATAATTAATTCACTATAATAACCATATTAAAAAAAGGAGAAGTTATCAACAATAGCACATTTTCTCAATAGTGTTGCAATAGGGGCGTTTTGAATGTTTTTTGTTAAAAAAACTGTTGTTTTTTTGCGTTTATGAAACTTTTTGCTACATTGCAGCCGAAGAATCCCCAGTTGTTGACCTAAAAGCCTTGCACTATGACTATTTGGATTGTAATAATTGGAGTTATTGTTTTCGCATTTATATTGAAAGCGATAGTTAAACTGAATCGTAGAAAACGCAATGTTGGATACCACCCCGATATCTCTACCAAAAAGAGAAGGATGCGGTTTGTCAACCGTTTCAGGCATCTGGAAGGTATCGGTGATTGACAAAAGAGACGAAGGAGCAGCGGCCGCTGCTCCTTCGTCTCTTTAATAAATAGGTTCCATTACTTGTTGTGTTCGGCCTCGACCTCTTCGGGCGACATTGGCTTGTATTTTCCCAAGCGGCGTGCACCGCCTTCGAATACATAATAGTCCTCCTCGCCGCGCATACCACCGAATGTCTTCCAGGCATCGAGCTTGTCGTAGCAGATGAAATCGGTGAACTGTTTCTCGGCACGCCATTTGTCAATCAGGTCGGGGATAAAGTATATACCCGGTTCTACAGTGAACACGAAGCCAGGCTCGAGAGCCTTTGCAAGACGCAGTGACTTCCAACCGAACAGCGGGCTCTTTGTACGTCCCTCTTCGTAGCCTACATTTACCTCGCCAAGGTTCTCCATATCGTGAACATCGAGACCCATCATATGGCCAAGGCCGTGGGGCATAAACATACAGGTTGCACCTGCAACTGTTGCCTCAACCGGGTCGCCCTTCATAAGGCCAAGGTCTATCATCCCCTTGGCAATCTCTGTTAGTACGAGCTTGTGTACCTCGCGGTATTCGATACCCGGGCGCAGGCTGCTTGTTGCTGTGAGGTGCGCACGGCGCAGGATGTTGCACACGGTGCGCTGCTGTTCGGTGAACTGCTTGCCTACAGGAATGGTAGATGTGAGGTCGCCTGCATAGTGCATCGCGTTCTCGCAACCCGAGTCAAGGAGCAGCATCTGTCCATCCTTCAGCGGCGTGGTGCCGTATGCGTGGTTATGCAGTGTCTGTCCGTTGATGGTAGCGATGATGGGGAACGAGAGCCCGAAATTGTGCTTCTGTGCCTCGGCCTGTACCACTGCGACAATCTGTGCTTCGGTCATTCCCGGGCGCAGTGCACGCATTGCGGCGCAGTGCATATCCACCGATACATTCACAGCCTCCTCAATTTGTGCAATCTCCTCCTCGCTCTTGTAGTTGCGTTGTGCGATTACTGCCTTTACAAATTCAAGTGATGCCTTTGCAGCCTGCTCGGCTGGGTTGATGCCGAGCAGCTCCTGTAGCCACACCTGGTGCTCACCTCGGTAAGGTGGAAGGAAGTGTATCTTCTGCCCTTTTGACTGTGCATCCTTTATATATGTGGCAAGGTCGGCCATCGGGCGTGTGAGCATAATTCCTACACGTTCACATTTCTCTTTGATGGTGGGCTGCACGCCTGTCCACACAATGTCGTCTATTGTCAGTTCGTCGCCGAAGATAATCTCCTTATCCTCGTCAATATCTATAATGGCCGCAAGGCCCGCATAGTCCGATGCAAAATAGTACAAGAACGTAGAATCCTGACGAAAATGGTAGATATTATCGGCATAATTCATACCAAGCTCGGTGTTACCCAAGAAGAGCAACAGTCCGCTGCCCACGCTCTCCTTTAGCACTCGGCGGCGATTGATATAAGTCTCTTTTGCAAACATAATTGTATCTTTTAAAGGTTAGTTTCTAAAAATATTCACATAAGCCGACAGGCTGTTTCGGCCGTTTTTTATCTTTTTATCGGTTAAAGCTATATAGACCTTATCTGTTTCAAAGTTACAGTTTATTCCCTTTACGCACACTCTGTCTGCCCTGAAACACAAAAGCATTTCACTTCCTGCCACAGTGGAACAGAAAAGCGGTCTGAACACGGGAACACCGTTTTTCACGATATCCAAAGATATTTCATTTTCAAAAAGCTTTTTAGCAATAGCTTTATTCAACACTATCACAGGATAATCTGTAAAAGGTTCTTTAAGGCTGTTGCCTGTGTCATAAAAGCCATTGCAGTGCACTGAATTTCCGTCATAATCGATTTTCAGTACATACAAGGTGTTGACGGGAGCTTTG
>CALBKR010000152.1 GCA_937896105.1 uncultured Bacteroidales bacterium | reverse complement strand
CGGCACGGCGGTTCTGGTAGTCGAGGTAGTAGGCGTGCTCCCAAACATCGATGCCATAGAGGGGTGTCATACGCCGGTGTATGGGGTTGTCGCCATTGTAGCAGTTTATGACCGAGAGCTTGCCGCTCTCCTCCTGTACCAGCCACACCCATCCGCTGCCGAAAAGCGATGCGGCAGCCTCTTCCATTCGCTTCTTCAGGTTGTCGAAATTGCCGAAATCGAAATGGATGAACTCCTTGAGGTTGCCGCTAGGGCGGTTGTTGCCGGGTGGGGTGGGGGTGAACTGCTCGAAGTAGAGCGAGTGGTTCAGAACTTGTCCGGCGTTGTTGAAAAGAGGTCCGGGAGGGGCTTGCTCTACAATCTCGCGAAGGGTGTATCCGTCGTATTCGGTGTCGGCAACAAGTTTGTTGAGGTTGTCGATATAGGTCTGCAGGTGCTTGCCGTAGTGGCACTCGATTGTCGCCTGGCTTATCACAGGGGCAAGTGCACCGGCGGGGTAGAGAAGCACAGGCATTTGGAAACCTGTGTGGGTTGTTTTAATGTATGTACTCATTGCTGTTCGGTTATTAGTTCATAAGCTAAACAATGTTTGCCTTGCCGAAGTTCGGATATGTGACGGATTTTGCATATCTTCGCAAATGGTTTGCCGTTGCAAGGCAATATGTATATATGATAAATTACGAGGATGAACTGAACGGGGCACAGCTCGATGCTGTGCGGTATCTTGACGGGCCTTCGCTGGTTATTGCCGGTGCAGGGTCGGGCAAGACGCGTGTGCTTACATACAAGATAGCCTATCTGCTTGAGAATGGTTTCGAGCCTTGGTCGATACTTGCGCTCACCTTTACCAACAAGGCTGCAAATGAGATGAAGGAGCGTATTGCGGCGCGTGTCGGCGCAAGGGCTGCTTCTATGCTGTGGATGGGAACCTTCCACTCTGTGTTCTCGAAGATATTGCGCCGTGAGGCTCACCACATCGGTTATGGCCCGCAGTTCACTATATATGACCAGAGCGATTCGCGCAGCCTTGTGAAGAGTATCATAAAGGATATGCAGCTCGATGACAAGGTCTACAAGCCCAATGCTGTTGCCGAGCGCATATCGGCTGCAAAGGGCAACCTTATCTCTCCGTCCGATTACGAAAATGACCGTGGCCTGCGCAGTGACGACAACAAGGCGCGTATCCCGGCTGTATACGAGATATATAAAAGGTATGCCGAGCGTTGCCGTCTGGCGAACGCAATGGATTTCGATGACCTGCTGGTGAATACGTACCGCCTGTTCAGTGATTTCCCCGATGTGCTGCGGCAGTATGTCGACCGCTTCAGGTATGTTCTCGTCGATGAGTTCCAGGACACGAACTATGTGCAGGGCTGCATCGTGTGGCAGCTGACGCAGGAGCGCAAGGCGATATGCGTTGTGGGCGACGATGCGCAGAGTATCTACTCTTTCCGTGGTGCGAACATTGGCAATATACTTGGTTTTGCCGAGCGTTATGGTGGTGCGCGGATATTCAAGCTGGAGCAGAACTACCGCTCTACAAGGATGATTGTAAATGCTGCCAACAGCCTTATAGCAAGGAACAGCGAGCAGATAAAGAAGAATGTTTTTTCGGAGCGTGGCGATGGCGAGCCGCTCGAGCTTTACCCTGCATACTCCGACCTCGAGGAGGTGGAGATTGTGGCGAACAAGATTGCCGGGCTGCGTCGCAGCGAAGGGCTTGGGTTCAGCGACTTTGCGGTACTTTACCGCACTAACGCCCAGTCGCGTGTCTTTGAGGAGGCTTTCAGGCGCAGGGCGTTCCCGTACCGCATATATGGCGGTCTGTCATTCTACCAACGCAAGGAGGTGAAGGATGTGATAGCCTATTTCCGTCTTATTTGTAACAAGGACGACGAGGAGGCTTTCAAACGAATAATAAACTACCCGGCGCGCGGCATTGGCGACAAGACGGTGCAGAAGGTGAAGGATTTGGCTGTGGAGCGTTCGATGAGCTTGTGGCAGGTTCTTGCCGACCCGTTGGCTGGTGGTCTTGATGTGAACCGGGGAACAATGGCAAAGCTGCAGGCTTTTGCCGGTATGATAGAGCGTTTCTCGCAGCTTGCTGCCGAGAAGGATGCTGTGGAGGTGGCGCGTGCCGTGGTGAATGAGAGCGGTGTGCGCGATGACCTCTATCGCGATATGAGTGTCGAGGGCAAGGCAAGGCAGGAGAACCTTGATGCCTTGATGGCTGCCATACAGGATTTTGTCGATATGCATCTTGAGGAGGGTAACGAGCACGTCGCTCTTACAGATTTCCTCTCCGAGGTGTCGCTGATGTCCGACCTCGACAGCAATGATGATGGCGACGGAGAGCGCATAACATTGATGACTGTGCACTCGGCAAAGGGTCTTGAGTTCCGCACGGTGTTCATCGTGGGGCTCGAGGAGGATTTGTTTCCCAATCAGTGTGCCCGTGAGTCGCTGCGTGAGATGGAGGAGGAGCGCCGTCTGCTCTATGTTGCGATAACGCGCGCAAAGGACCATTGTATCCTGTCGTTTGCCAAGAGCCGTTATAAATATGGCCAGTTCGGATTCTGCGAGCCAAGCTGTTTCCTCAAAGAGATAAATCCTGCTTATATGGTTATGCGTGGGGCTGCATTGCAGCCCCGTCAGCAGCAGCCGTTCCGCTCGGGAGGTCTATTCGGCAGCACGAACAGCAACTATGGCACAAGGCGTGCGGCCCAGGGTAGCAGCTATGGGCAACGGCAGGCCGGTGAACAGCAACAGTGGCGCCGTAGCGGGTTTGACAGTATGCCGGCCGCAGGCCGTGCTGCGCAGCAGCAAAGCAGTGACGCACCGGGCAGACGCGTGGAGCCTGCCCCGTCACCGGCTCCAAGGCCGTCCAATCTTTACCGCGTGTCGGATGTACAGCGATACAGCAGCGGTGCTTCGGGTAGTGCGCAGCCGAGGCTGGGCATTGGGATGATAGTGCAGCACGACCGTTTCGGCGTGGGCGAGGTACAGTCGACCGAGGGCGCCGGCGAGAACGCAAAGGCTACAATTAAGTTCCAGAATGCAGGCGTGAAGACCCTGCTGCTTAAATTTGCAAAATTAAAAATCATAGGATAATGTATAAGGTAAACGATATGATAGATAAGGTGCCATCGCCCTGTTATGTGATGGAGGAGAAATTGTTGCGCCGTAACCTTTCGCTGATAAGCCGTGTGGCAAGCGAGGCCGGCGTGGAGATAATACTCGCCTTCAAGGCATTTGCCCTGTGGAAGAGTTTCCCAATCTTTCGCGAGTACATCAGTTCGGTTACGGCAAGCTCCATCCACGAGGCACGTCTCGCTTTCGAGGAGTTCGGCAGCAGGGCTCACGCCTTCTCTCCGGCATATACGATGGATGAGTTCGGTGAGATGATGCGTTGCAGCAGCCACATATCATTCAATTCGCTCTCGCAGTATGAGCGTTTCTATCCGCTTACAAAAGAGGCCGGTCACGCTATTTCGTGCGGTATACGCATCAACCCCGAATATTCCGAGATTGAGACCGAACTCTATAATCCGTGTGCTCCCGGTAGCCGATTCGGTGTCACTGCCGACCTGTTGCCAAGTGAACTGCCGGCCGGCATCGAGGGCTTTCATTGCCATTGCCATTGCGAGTCAAGCTCCTATGCTTTGGAGAACACTTTAGTGCATATCGAGGAGAAATTCGGCCGTTGGTTGCCTAAAATCAAATGGCTGAACCTTGGCGGCGGTCACCTGATGACACGCAAGGATTACGATGTGGAGCATCTTATCGGCCTGCTCAAAGGATTGCGCAGCCGTTATCCGAATCTCAAGGTGATACTTGAACCTGGCTCTGCTTTTGCTTGGCAGACAGGCTCGTTGGTATCCGAGGTGGTCGATATTGTCGAGAGCCGTGGTATACGCACTGCCATTCTCAATGTCAGCTTTACCTGTCATATGCCCGATTGTCTTGAGATGCCTTACCAGCCCACAGTGACAGGTGCCGAATCTCTTGATGCCGATGCCGTGAAGGGTGCTCCTTTCGAAGAGAATATATACCGTCTTGGCGGAAACAGCTGTCTTAGCGGTGACTATATGGGCAGCTGGAAATTCCCGCAGCCGCTGAAAATAGGTGACAGGGTGGTGTTCGAGGATATGATACACTATACTACTGTAAAGACAAATATGTTCAATGGAATATCGCACCCGAGCATTGCTCTCTTGCGCGAGGATGGCGAGTTTGAGATGTACAAGGTGTTCGGGTACGAGGATTACCGCGACAGAATGTGTTGAGATTCGGGTATGAGTACGCTTGAGAGGGCTATAGAGATTGCGACCGAGGCGCATCGTGGACAGTTCGACAAGAACGGTTGCGATTATATCACGCATCCCTTGCGTGTTATGGCTGCCGGAAAGTCCCTTGAGGAGAAGATAGTCGGCGTGTTGCACGATGTTGTGGAAGATAGTGACTGGACATTCGAAAGGCTCGAGGCCGAGGGGTTCACGAGTGATATAATCGAGGCGTTGCGCTGTGTCACTAAACTATCCGACAGTGAACCGTATGACAGATTCATTGCGCGTGTGAAAAAGAATCCTCTTGCAGTGGCTGTAAAACTGAATGACTTGACGGATAATATGGATATCCGTCGCCTGCCATATATATCGGACAAGGATGTTAAGCGCTTGAAGAAGTATCTCAAGGCATACAAGCAGCTGATAGGTGAACCCCGATATTCTGTTTATGCGTGCCGGCAGGAGTTCCCCAATGCCTACACGCCGTGGAACGATGCTGACGATGCGGAGTTGACGGCACTGTGGAACGGTGGTGCATCATTGGAAGAGTTGTCGCAGCATTTCCAACGTAAGCCCGGCGCGATTTCATCGCGGTTGAAGAAATTGGGGCTTCAGCAGTAGGGGTGCGTTTTATGCTTTTTGGGCGTTAGTCAATCTTTCTTGTAAAAAAAATATCTGTTTTTTTTGTGGTTTAAAAAAATAGTGCTACCTTTGCACCCGTTAAGCGAAACGCACAATGATAATATCGCTTAATAATTTGCGGAATTTTCGAATAGGCAGATGAGAATTTGCTTATTTGCAACAAATGCAACAGAAAATTCTCGCATTTTGAAAATGCGGAAATAGCTCAGTTGGTAGAGCACAACCTTGCCGCAAAAGATAAGGGTTTCAACCTTGGCAAGGAAAGGTGATACTAAAGAGCACAAAATAATGCGGAAATAGCTCAGTTGGTAGAGCACACCTTGCCGTAAAAGATAAGGGTTCCAACCTTGGCAAGGGAAGGTGATACTAAAGAGCAAATTCGCGAAACGCGGAATTTCCGTGCAAGCGAGTGGGAAAGTTTACTTTCACGCAACGAGCACAGCCGGAAATCTCGCTTGTTAAAAACGCGGAAATAGCTCAGTTGGTAGAGCACAACCTTGCCAAGGTTGGGGTCG
>CALBKR010000151.1 GCA_937896105.1 uncultured Bacteroidales bacterium | reverse complement strand
TTACGCCGTGATAGTCAAAAAGGCAAGTCTTCAAAAGATTGCAGTCAAACCATAATCAGTGGAAATTCTGGGGTTTCTATAGAAATGCAGAGTAATAGAAACAACCGGAATAAAGATGAAGATGTGCGTGGTACAATTGAGCGGAATGTAAACAGTTACAGCACATCAAGGGGCTCGACGAGCCAACTATTGGATGAGGCTATGTCAAGATTGCAACAGAAGACTCAGAATTTGAAAGAGTACAGCTACAAGAATACAACCGGCAAATGCAAGGCTTGTGGCAGTACTTGGCCGTTGTCAATACTTGAAAGAGGAAACGGACTATGCCCGATGTGTCAAAGGATGCAAGAGCGTCAACGTTAATTATAATGCATATATGGAACTATTGAAATGCCCGGTGTGTGGATATGACGGCTTATTGCCTGCTTTTAAGAGATGCCCAAAGTGTGGATGTATGTTGTCGGCAGACAATAAGAAAATGGAATATTCGCATAATTATAAGAACACAAACATAAATAAAAATACAACAATGTCTATTTTTGGGAAAAACGAATTGGCCGATGACTTGAAAATGGTAAAGAATACTGTTTTCTGGAGTTTGAGCCCCGGTGAGGTAGCACGCCGTATAAATGTAAATGAGTTTGCAAACATCAGCAATGCACGTGGCGTGTATGTTCAGGAAGGTGTTATAGCAGTTCTGATGATTGACGGCCGCATTGTTACAAAACTCTCAAGTGGCGTATATTATTTCCCTACGGCTGTTGAACGCTTCGGCAGTGCATTAAAACATATATGGCAATTTTTTGCCGGCAAAAAGGCCGGTGGAAATGATAATGACGATGATATTCGTCGTGGTCGTCTTGGCTCGGAACTGCAGAACCTGGGGAAGCAGTCTTTAATTGATGTTGTATTGGTCACGGAGGGCGTTATTCCTGTAGTGCTTGGTGTTAAGCCCGTGGATGGCAATATGGAATTCTGCCCGTATACGATACACGCACAATTGACCGATGTGGAAGTCGGGGTTTCAATGAATATTGAAATAGTAGATTTCTATAAGTTCAGAATCAATTATCTGACAAAGAACCACTCATGTCGCATACATGATATTCAAGCAGCTTTAAACGAGCCAATCCGCAATACCATTCAGGATGTATTGGCCTATGAGCCAGTTGAAGCACCTGTCTTTTCTCCGGAAATAAGAGAAAGGCTCAAAAACAACATTGAGGCAAAAGTAAATGCAGTGTTGCTTGGTGCACAGGTGTCTCAGATAATCGATATCACTCTTAGGAATGAGGATTTTGAGAGGTTCCGTGAACTGGAGCATAAACTGTATTGCTCTAACAAGGAACTCGATTTTCTTGTAAGGACAAATGACTTCAAGAATCGTTTGCAGGATGAAGAGAATTCTCAAATAATCAGGAATGCCAAGTCGGAGGAGGAGTTGCGTTATGCTTTAGATAAAGTAAATAAGGATAAACTCCTGCACGAAGATGAGATGGTGGCTTTCTGCACAATGCTTAATGCCCAGAAAAAGATTCGTGAAGCGCAGAGTGATGCCGATGTTGAAAATGCATTGCGCGATATTGAGAAAACCAAACTCATCTCGAAAGATGATTTCGAGGCTCTGGAATCAGAACTTCGCCTCAATAAAGGCAGGCGTTCTGAGGTTGAAGAGATTTTTAGGTGGCAGTCGTTGAGGCGTACGGAAACAGAACGTATTTCTGCACAAAAGGACATAGCCATAGAAAGTGCTAAAGCCGATAAAGAGGTTGAACAAACAGAATACGAACGCGATAAGCAGAAACAGGTTCATACCCATGAATTGGAGAAAGACGAACTTGAGCACATCGTTTATAAAAATGATGTAGAACGCGCCGAAGTACGCAAGGACGATGACTATGGCGATGAAAGGCGTATGAAGACTCATCAGATGGATGTTATTGAGGCTAAAGATGCTTTAGATTTGGCCGACGATGCCGAAAAACGTGAGATTGAGAGAGCACGTATTGCACAGGAGAACGCATTGAATGCTTTGTCGAAGATGAAAGAAGAGGATAGAAAGGACAAGGCACAGGATTATGAATTCTCGCTCGAGACACAAAAAATAGGCATGGAAGAGCTGAGACTGAAAACCGGGATGACAGCCGAACAGTTGGCTACGCTTAATTTCGACAAACTCGATGCCAAGGCTCAAGAAAAGATTGCTGAAGCATTCTCTTCACGACGCGACTTTGATGCGTATAAGCAACTGAATGAGGATAAGATGAAGATGATGCAGGACTTTATGGATAAAACGTTGAGTATGAAGAATGATGAAGGTGATCGTCTGGAGAGAATGATGCGTGAAATGATGAGTAATAATTCCGATATTGCAAAAAGTGCTGTTGCCGGTCAAAGGGAAACGATGAATTCGTTTATGTCTACAATGAAGGATGTTTCAACACATAGACTCAATGAGGTGGAGAGCGACAAACGGGAATACAAGGCCGAGGCGCACTATGCTCAAAGTCGTATGGATCACACACAGGATTCAGCATTGAGATATACAACACGTGTTTCGGAGGCCGATGCTTTAAAGAATTCCAATGTGAAGGTCGTGTATGTAAGATGTTGGAATTGTGGTGCCGAAGGTGAACAAGGCGGTGTTTGTCCCGAATGTAGTGCTAAATTGTAAAAACTATGGCTGATTATAGAGATATTTTGTCAAAATCAAATCCTTTTGCATTAAGAAGCTACAGTGACAGTTCTGGAAAAAGCTCTATAAGAAATAGTGTCCCTGTCAATGGTACGGTTAATGGAATAATCTTTACCGACACGTTGGCACTATCCAAAAAATTTTCTATAGCCCGCGACTATGTAATATCCAGCATAAATTCCTACATTGATGGTTGCTCGGAATTGGGTATATCGTATATACTGTTGGATATGTCGGATACTGAGAATGCCGCGTTTATTGCGAAAGATAGGTCGTGGCTCAGCTATCACAAGGCATTGCATTCATTTATTGAAAACAAAGGTATCAGAACATCTATTTCTACAAGTGTCTTTGTTATCGGCGGCGATGATGTCATTGCAGTTCCTCATTGGGTTTTTGACATCGGTTTTGATGAGAACGGTTGTAGAATTCAGATTGATCTATGGTATTGCTTCAGCAATGGTTTTGATGTTCACACATATTTAAACACGATATATCAGCAGCAAAAAACAGCTCCGGAAAATGTTGAACGGGAATTGATGTCTGCGCTACGTTTCAACATATCCCGCTTGCCATTGCCCAATGGCATACAGGAACTATCGTTCGATGCAACAATAGGAGATTATTTCAAAAGAGTGCTCGATTGCGGAATGAGTGTAGATGCTAACGCCGGTATAATGGCAACGGCGAAGCAATGGTTGCGTGAGTCTGCATTTGTGTCAGAGAATCTGCCTCTTTTGCCATTGAATGACGATGAAAGGTATGTTTACAAAGGTATATACCGTTCGCCAGACGCAAATATATATGATGCGGAATTTTTAAAGCCATACATTGAAACCTTGGCCGATGCCGATTATTTGCTGTTTAATCTACATGGTGATGATGGCAAGGAATGTACCGGCTATTATGGAAACGAGAATGCTCAAGGAGAAACGTGTACTGCTTTTGATATTGATTTATTGCCATATTGCAAGGCAAGTGTCTTGAACACTATGGCATGCTATGGAGCCAGATACGAAGGATATGATATGCGGTCGTCAATGCTATTATCGTCAATATATGGTTCTGTACTCTCTTTTGTCGGTGCAAGTAATATTGCGTTAGGGTGCTGTGGCCGAAAGTATCCGTGCGGCTGTTCAGAGACATTGCTTAAAATGTATACCGAGAGAATGTTTGCCGGTGGGGGTCTTGGAGAGGCTTTGCTTAAAACCAAGATAGAGTATCTGGTGAACTTCTCTGTAATAGACACGTTTGAAAATGCTTATTATACGATATGCGAATTCAATATGTTTGGTGACCCTTTGATTCATTGCCGCACCATTAATGCCAAGGCAAAAAGTTTCAGACCAATAATGCAGCCAAAATATGAACCTGGGTTCTATGCCTATGCCTCTTTGGATGAAACATACGAAAGGGTACGGAACTTGGTTGATGACACTTTGGACGAAATTACCAAGAAACTGCAGAAACTGCTCTCGCTCGACTACGGATTTAAGGATGTCAAATTCAAATCGGCCAAAAAGAATATGCTTGGCTCAACACTTGTCGGTTATACGGTATCATACGCATACAGTTGGGGAAGAGCGGGTATGGTAAGTGTGCGTACAGACAAGAACGGAAATCCTTCAGCAATATTTTACACAAAATAGATATGACAAGACAAAAGAAATGCCCCAAGTGCGGTTATGTGACAAGTGATTTACAGTTTGTTTTTTGTCCTTGTTGCGATGAGGAGATAAGGCTTGTTGAGGTTGGCACAGAACAACCCAATGTGTCGGTCGCTACAGCGAATGCCACAACATCGGCAGGCAATGAACAATCAGATGTGCAGATACTTGCCTCCGGTAATGTTGTTGCAGGAGGCATAGATATTGAAAAAAAGAAGGCTAAAGAGGCCGATACAACAATATCTCTGGGAACAGGAAACGCTGTTTCGGGTGGAATACACAGCTCTACTACCATCAACGACTCTTCCTCGTCAGTAGTGAATGTGTTTACAACGCAGAAAACTCAAGCCGAAGTGCTTATTGAGAACAGAAAACTATACAGGGCACGTTGCAAGGAACTTTTTTACGATGGCTTCATTACCGATGAGGGGCTCAAGGAACTTGAAGATTTAAGGCTGTCGTTGGATTTCGACAAAGATATCGCAGCGGCAATAAGGGAAGATGTCCGCAACCTCTCTGTCAAGGTGAGAAAGGAACTCCCGTTGGCCGGCAAGATAAAGGTAGAAACAGCGCAAGTAGCTATTGAACAAAACAATGTTCAGGCAATAAACAGCATAGTCCCCGAGTTAGAAGGATGGATGAACAGGGTGCATTCGAGCGAATTGAGCCAAATATTCCATCAGCTTAGCGCAATAACATCACCGGCTCTTTACATCAAGAAACTGAACGAAAACAATTCCGAAGACTATTGGAAAACATATTGGGCCTATGTGGCGTATAATCTTCAAGGTTTGAATGCTAAAGCCGAAGCATCATTGGCAGAGCTTACGGCATGGGATAGCTTCTACCCTCAACAGAACCAAGTGCTGTTGCTCGTGGCCGGAGGCCTTATGAATAACGATGAGAATGCAGCAAGGCTCGCATATTCAAAACTCTCAGGTGGCGTCTCTCCTGAACTTGCCTTATTGAAGGATACAGTGTCGGAGTTGCTTGACCGTAACTATGAAACCAATTATGCTGCTGATGTCCAGACGAGAGTCAAGTTCTATGCGCAAAACTTGTTCCCGAGATTTCTTGATTCTATAGAAACGAAGAAACAGAAAAATAATGCGAAAAAATTGGAGACAGCAGCATTGGAAGAGCGTAACCGTGAGAAAATACGATATCAGAAAGAGACCCTGCTTCACGAATATGAGAAAAATGGCGGTGATGTTGATGCCGTCTGTCGAAGAAGCGGCGTAGCATTGCATACATTCCAGACTTGGGTCAATGAAGACCCTGTCTTTGCCAATACATACAACAGCCTAACTGCAATTTATGAGAGGAAGAAGGCCGACGAGTTAGCACAGCAGCGTAAGCAAATGGAGCAAAAAGCAGTCAAGGAACAGCAGAAGAAGGCGTTTGCGATGTTGTACAAAGACAACCGGTGCGATGTCCTCAAGACCTGTTCCGAGATAGGTGTCAGTGTTGCCGATTGCAGGAAATGGCGTGCAGAAGATGCCGCGTTCAACGACGAGATTGCTTATATCGAGCGTCAGCACAAAAGTGAGGTACGCAAGGAAAGCAGCACCCGTAGGAAACAGGTGTGGAGGAAGGTTCTGCCTTATATAATAGCTGTATTAGTGGTTGTAGCCGGTGTGTTTGCTGTGAAATCCTGCAATGAAAAGAAGGCTGCTGCAAAAGAGGCCGAGCAGGTAGAGCGAGAAATAAAGCAAAAGCAAGAAGAAAAGAAAAAGGAGCAAGAGAAACTTCAACAAGAAAATAAAGAAAAGGAGAAGATCGCTTTTTCGTATGAAGAACTTCGTAATGAGTTCGTTGAAAAATTAAATTTGGTGAATAATACTAGTGACGGACTTGATGCCCTCTCTGATGCATATAATATAGTCAAGAAGATGAGGTTGTTGGAAAAAACTGAATATTTTATTGGTATTGAAGCCTTTTCAATTGAATTTAAGGAAACCCTTGATAAAGAAGCCAAGAAATTAAAGGATGAAGCAGACGAACTGAAATATAAAGGTTACGATACAAATAATGATATTTTGATTCGTAGTGGTGAGAGTATTTATAATAGAATTAAAAAGATACAAGATGAATACAATTATTAAAGGAATAATGTTTCTTACAGTTGGACTTTTATTGACATCTAACGTTAAGGCAGATGGTCGGGAGTACTTTGATTATGTAATCAGACAACTCTACCAAAAAGGATTGTATGAGGAAGCGTTACAAGGACTTGATATATGTAACAAGTATTATAGTGAAGAACTAAACACTGGATTGATAAATGATTATATTGTAAAATGTAAAACTAAGATTTCTGATAAGAAAGCAGTAGAAGAAGCTAACAAACAAGCTGCTCGTGCTGCTGAAAAAGCAAAAGAGGAGTTGGAACGGCTTGAAAAACGTAAAGAGGATAAACTATTGTATCTGTCATCCAGTGCGTTTAATTTCAAAACGGAGTATACAGGAATGCACTCTGCAATAAAGGGGTATATTGCAAAGAATTCTAACTTGAGGTTTGCGAACAACCCCGAAATGGCTTTTTGGGGTGTTTATGTTACAGCGACAGCAAAAGAATCTCCATCAAATGGTCCAAAAGACTATAATGCTTCCGTTTACGCCTATGTGAAAATTGTAGATGAAATTCAAGGAGTAACTATTTATGAAGATGAAATTGTTGGCCGTGGAAATAGTAAAATTGATTATCAAAATGCTGCAGTTAGAGCATATAAGAAAATAAATCAGAAAGTAAGTGATATAGTTTTGGATTATTGCCGTTAAATTTATTATTATGAAGAAAGTTTTTATATTGTTGAGTTTGTTGTTAGGTTGTGTATCAATCTCGGCTCAGAATGACAAGGCTATTTATGTGGTTGTTGTAGATGAGAGTAATAAAGAAGTAGATACATACATGCATACAATTATCGTGGATCTCTTTCAAGAAGCACTTATCGCAGATGGTTATGATGTGAGATTGACTCGCAACAAGAATGTTTATTCTATGCAAAAAGATATAGAGCTCGAGTATCAAGAGCGCGGTGCAGTGTCGATAGATGAAGCTATAGAGGATGGGTCTGAAATGGTTGTCGGCACTTATTGTGTGATACAGGTGCGAGAATCAAGTAGATATGATGGTTCTAAAGAGTATTATTTTAATGCAAAAATCTATGATTTAAGAACTTGTAAACTGGAGAAACATGCTAGTTATCCAGATGTAGATATTGATGAGGATAAAATGATTAATGAGATCCGTTCCAGAAGTGCGTTGCAGATAGTTTCCTTGCATCTTCTTAAAGGATTGGGCTTTAACATTAAAGAAGATAAGTTGACGAATGCAGAAGCTAAATATTTTAATACTAAAACAGAGGTTGATAAAAATACAAAAAAGGAAGAAAAAAAGGAAGAGCGAAAAGAAAAATTCAGTAGTATTGTAGATGATTTAAAGCAGGGTGCAGAGGATCTTATGGAAAGTGCCAGCGATATTTACGATAAGATATTTAGGCCAGAACGCAATACTTTTGAGATGAGAATGTTGAGTGGCTTTGATAAAAGAGGGGCAGCAGGCCTCGGTTTCTTCTATTCTAGGTCATATCTAAAAATAGGTTTTGATGCAATAATGGGTAAAGGAAGCCGAATTGAACAAGATGATGTAAAGTATTCGACTGAATACATTCAGGATGATATTTCAGCGGATTTTACCCATATTAATACTGTAGAAACTGTTTTAGACAACGGAGCTGTTAAAACCCGTGACGAGTATGCAGCTTCCAAATTACAATTCTTTGTAAGCCCTGGTATTGCATTTAAATACTTTTCAATAGAATGTGGCTTAGGCTTATTTTTATGCAAAGGCTTGGATATAGAGTACGCAAGTTATAATTATTCTCAATCGTCTAATACGGTTACCATAACTCCAAGTAAAACATATTTTGCGCTCCGTCCTACTGTAGCAGGATATATTCCTACTGGAGAGGATGGCCCGAGAATCTCGATTTCTGCAGGATATAATTATGTATCTGCTGCACCTGGTTTGAATGGTTTTATCTTTGGAATAGGTATAGGTTGGTCAAGTGGAGATGATTGATGCTATAAGCTTTTCTTTTGTGAAAGGTTAGCATACTCCTTTGTAAAACTAAAGCTTGATGATATCCAAATTCGGCTACACTTGGCAATGAATAAATTAATTTATCCATTGCTCTCGTTTGCACGAATTTTCAGTCGTCGCAAGCAATGCTCCACAGCATTGCCACTTGTAATAATATTGAGGAAACCTCGAAATTTTTCTGCGCTCGCTGTGATATGTATTGAAGCAAGCTTCATACATCTCGCTCGCTTGTAACAACATTGAGGTAAACCTCGAAATTTTTCTGCGCTCGCTGTGATATGTATTGAAGCAAGCTTCATAC
>CALBKR010000150.1 GCA_937896105.1 uncultured Bacteroidales bacterium | reverse complement strand
ATGTCACCCTTCTCGCTCCAGGGACGCGCTCCTGCAACATATTTGCAACCATATTTGTCGGCATACTCCTTGATGCGTCCGCGACGTACGTTCTTCAGTTCCATAATGAAATCGAGCTTCTCGCGGTCGATACCGTCGGGGTCGTATATATAGCCGTCAGAATCGCTCATCGTAACGACTTTTCCTCCAAGATGTAAAACTTTTTCAACGGTGTATTGTGCTACGTTGCCCGAGCCCGATACAAGGCAGGTCTTTCCTTTGATATCCTCGCCGCGTGTCTTTAGCATCTCCTGCAGGAAGTATATGTTTCCGTATCCTGTTGCCTCAGGGCGTATGAGTGAACCGCCGAAATCAAGGCCTTTGCCGGTGAAGACTCCGTTGAACTCGCGTGTGAGCTTCTTGTACATACCGAACATATAGCCAACCTCACGGCCTCCTACACCGATGTCTCCTGCCGGTACATCCATTTCGGGACCGATGTTTCTCCATAGCTCAGTGATGAATGCCTGACAGAAACGCATTACCTCGTTGTCGCTCTTGCCTTTGGGGTCAAAGTCGGAACCGCCCTTTGCACCGCCCATCGGCAGGGTGGTGAGCGAGTTCTTGAATGTCTGCTCGAATGCGAGGTATTTCAGTATGCCCACATTTACTGACGGGTGGAAACGTATACCGCCCTTGTAAGGGCCAATGGCGTTGTTGTGTTGCACACGGTAACCGGTGTTTACCTGTACTTTGCCGCTGTCATCTACCCAAGTTACACGGAACGTGAGTATGCGGTCGGGGATACAGAGCCTTTCGATGAGATTGTTTGCCTCGAACTCCGGGTGCTTGTTATATTCCTCTTCAATTGAGTTCAGCACCTCTTCTACTGCCTGGAAATATTCAGGCTCATTGGGAAACTTCTTTTTCAGGTTCTCTAATGTGGTTGCTACTTTCATTGTTGTATGTCGTTTCTTTGTTATTTTATTATTGATGTTGCAAATATAACATATCGTTTTTTAAAAATAAAGAAATGCAAGCGTTTTTTTTAAATAACGAACAAAATGTCTTGTTTGTTTGGGTTATTGTGTTGAAAATTGACTGTTTTTGTTTTGTTTGTGGAAAAATGATTTTTAATAACTGGAAACACTCTCTGTTGTTCAAAATTGGGGTTATTTATAAAATAAGGTAAATAAATGTTCAATTTTTGCGAATAATGAATTATCTTCGTGGCGTATTATGTTTCCACGTATTTATTTTTTACGCGGAGTGACATTTGCAAGATTATAATTAACGCTAAAATAGAGAATGATGAAGAAAATTTTTACTACATTATTTGCTTTTGCAGCTTTGTCGGTGCAGGCTCAGTATCTGCCAAACAGTGGTTTTGACAACTGGAAATCCTCTTGCGGATCCTCTGAGGCTTTCGGAACAGGTGGTATGACAAGTGCTGCTACGGGTGAGATGCGTCAGCGTCCGGGAAAAGAACCCAATGATTGGAACGGCTCTTCGATTAACCAAAAGGTTATAATGACAAAACAGCAGGAACTTGTGTTCAATGAAGATGGTGCTGTCAAGTTGCAGAATATATTTGTCGGTGTCGGTTCAATGGGTTCTGTGGCGCCTGGATTCATTAACTTCGGTACCCCTTGGGTGTATGCCGTTTCTGACATCCCTGAATGTGATGGCGGCAGCTATGGAGGCGTCTCATTCGGTTACAAACCCGATGCGATAACTGGCCGTTTTAAAAGAACTGATTCGACAGGTGAGAATTCTCACATTATCGTTTATATGTGGAGAGGTACATACAAGTCGAATGTCGGTAGCAAGTCTTCTCCTTCACAGGAGAGAGAAAATGTCGACAGGGCGATACTTGGTAAGGGCAGTGCTACATCCTATGGCACACTGGTTGCGCAGTGCGATTATACATTTGCATCAACCGGTGGCGACTGGCAGACAATTACTGTGCCAATCGAGTATCTCAGCAATGAGGCTCCTGAGATGATGAATGTTGTTATTTCGGGTGGTGACTACTGGACTCGTGCCAATATGCAGGATGGAACAACACTCTTTGCCGATGATGTCCAGTTTGTGTATTACTCGGAACTTGCATCGCTTTCTTATGACGGTGTGAACTATTTCCAAAAAGGTAAGACTGCGTATGAAATAGATGCGGATTATTACGAGAGCAAGCTTTCCGTGTCGACCAACGGTAAAGGTGCCACTATTGAGAAATCTTTCAACGAATCTACCAGGTTGCTCACTATAACAGTCAAGGGTAATGACTATGCTGCCAACAGTAATAGTTTCCACACTTATACCATTCAGTTCAAGAATGACGATGTGGTTGACCCAGACCCTACACCGGACCCAGACCCGACACCTGAACCCGATGAGGTTGACTACACTCCTGCAAACAACGGAACAAGAAC
>CALBKR010000149.1 GCA_937896105.1 uncultured Bacteroidales bacterium | reverse complement strand
AGCTCATAAACAATATTGCCAAAGGGTATAACGGCTATTCGGTATTCGCCGGCGTGGGCGAGAGGACGCGTGAGGGCAATGACCTGTTACGTGAAATGATAGAGTCAAATGTAATCAACTATGGCGAGGAGTTCAAGAAGGATATGGAAAGTGGCGGCTGGAATCTCTCAAAGGTTGACCCTGTAGCTGTTGCAAAGTCTCAGGCCACGTTGGTATATGGCCAGATGAATGAGCCTCCTGGTGCCCGTGCTGCAGTGGCACTGTCCGGTCTCACCGTTGCCGAGTCGTTCCGCGACGCAGGTGCCGAGGAGGGCAAAAGCAATGATATCCTTTTTTTTATTGACAATATATTCCGTTTTACACAGGCCGGTTCCGAGGTTTCGGCGCTTCTTGGCCGTATGCCCGGCTCGGTAGGCTACCAGCCTACGCTTGCCAGCGAGATGGGTGCAATGCAGGAGCGTATTGCTTCGACAATACACGGCTCAATCACTTCGGTTCAGGCTGTGTATGTCCCTGCCGATGACCTTACCGACCCGGCGCCTGCCACCGCATTCACACACCTTGATGCGACCACGGTGCTCAGCCGCAAGATTGCCGAGCTCGGTATATACCCGGCTGTTGACCCGCTCGATTCGACATCACGCATACTCGATGCAAATGTCGTAGGGCAGGAACATTATGATACAGCCCAGAGGGTAAAGCAGATATTGCAACGAAGCAAGGAACTGCAGGATATAATATCTATTCTGGGAATGGAGGAACTGTCGGATGAGGACCGTACTACTGTGAACCGCGCCCGCAAGGTACAGCGCTTCCTGTCGCAGCCATTCACTGTCGCCGAGCAGTTTACAGGCGTTAAGGGCGTTATGGTGCCGATAGAGGAGACGATACGTGGCTTCAATATGATTCTCGATGGCGAGCTCGACCATCTGCCCGAGCAGGCATTCCTTAATGTGGGAACAATAGACGAGGCTATTGAGAAGGGCAAGCGTATTCTTGAACAGGTAAAGTGACACTATGGCGGGTAGGTCGATGGAATTGGAGATAATATCGCCCGAGAAATCCATATTCAAGGGGCTGGTATCAAAGGTGTTGCTGCCTGGCGGCAAGGCTCCTTTTACGGTGCTTTACAACCACGCGCCTGTAATCACGACATTGTGTGCGGGAGATATCGTGTGGAATTCCAACGGTGTGGAGCACCGGGTAAATATAAAAGGCGGGTTTGCCGATGTCGTTGAAAACAAGGTGACTGCCTGCGTTGAAATATGAACACTTTATATATGAACAGGACAAAGACTATTACAATATTGGCGGCATTCCTTCTGCTGCTCACTGTAGCAGGCGAGTTGCTGCTTGGGGTCATATTCCCGGGCTATGTTGCAAAGGGGCATCTTGTTGTTCCTCTAATCTTCTTCGCCATCTACGCAACAGCTGTTGCAACAGTGAATATCGCACACGATGCAAAGCAGTTCCTCAGGCAATATATGGTCTTCAAGACCGTCAAGCTATTGGCTTCGCTTGCTGCAATGCTTGTGCTCGCCTTCGTTTTCAGGGAACAGGTGAAGGGAGTGCTTGTGAGTTTCCTCATCTATTACCTTGCGACAATGATACTTGAGAATGCTTTTGTGTTATATACAAAGAAGCGCCTTGCAAAATAAATGTTTATGTGTTGGAGAAGGTACATATTATTCCTGCTGATGCTGTTGCCGTGTAGTGTGGTAATGGCTACAGCACCTTCTGCAGCCAATGAGCAGGGTGGGGTCGATGTAAAGAAGGTTATCTTCGACCACATCAGAGACTCCTATGAGTGGCATATTACCACCATTGGCGACAAGCATATTTCCATCCCTTTGCCTATTATTGTCTACTCCTCGCGTACCGGTTGGGAGTGCTTCTCGTCATCGGTCTTCCACAACACCGATGAGTATAAAGGGTTCCGCATAGCAAAAAGCGGTGTTAACGAGGGCAAGATTGTCGAGGTTGGCGAAGATGGTACGGAACAGCGTCCTTTACTCGACCTTTCGCTTACAAAAACAGTAGTCTCGGTGCTGATAATATCGCTGCTATTGGTTGTCATTGTGCTTTGTACGGCAAGATGGTACAAGCGGCGCAAACCAAGCGACGGGGCACCACGTGGTTTCGTGGGCGTGATGGAGATGCTCATTACAATGGTTATCGATAGCGTGATAAAGCCGAACGTGGGCAGCCGTTATCAGCGTTATACCCCCTACTTGCTGACAGTCTTCTTCTTCATCTTCTTTACAAACCTGATGGGGTTGTTGCCGATATTTCCCGGTGGTGCCAATGTCACGGGCAACATCGCCGTCTCACTTGCACTTGCACTCTGTACATTCATTGCGGTGAATCTCTTCGGCAAGAGGGAATATTACAAGGAGATATTCTGGCCCGATGTTCCGGTGTGGCTGAAAGTGCCGGTTCCGCTTATGCCTATAATAGAGCTTGTGGGAGTGATTGTGAAGCCTTTTGCCTTGACGATACGTCTGTTTGCAAATATACTTGCCGGTCATACGGCATTGCTTGCCTTCGTGTCGATAATCTTCGTTACTATGGCGGTGAGCACGACTATCGGCAGTGCAATGACTGTTGTGTCGGTGTTGTTTACCATATTTATGAATGTGCTTGAATTGCTTGTAGCTTTCATACAGGCGTTCGTGTTTACGATGCTCTCCTCTGTATTTATCGGGCTTTCGCAACCCGAGCACCGCAAGGTTGGGCATTGAGAATGAATTATTAACCTTTTAAATTTATACGTTATGTTTTTGTCAGTTTTTCTTGAAGCAGCCGCTGGAGCAGCTATTGCAAATCTCGGTGCAGCATTCGCTGCAGCAGTGGCAGTAATAGGAGCATCCTGGGGTATAAGCCGTATCGGTACTTCTGCGCTCGAGTCTATCGCACGCCAGCCCGAGGCTGCAGGCGACATCAGGTCGAGTATGATACTTTCCGCAGCTCTTATCGAGGGCGTTGCGATGTTTGCCATTGTAGTATGTTTCCTTGTTCTCTTTGTATAACGGTAAAATAAGAGAGAATGTCATTACTTTTGCCCGATGCCGGTCTGCTGTTCTGGATGCTGTTGGCATTCGGAGTGGTGTTCGTTGTGCTGTATAAATTCGGTTTTCCGGTCATCACACGGATGATTGATGCCCGGAAGAAATACATCGACGATGCGCTGAACGATGCCAAGGAGGCCAACGCAAGACTTGCCGGTATCGAGAGACAGTGCAACGAACTTCTCGAGGAGGCACGCGACAAGCAGGCGCAAATACTGCGCGAGGCTGTTGCGACAAGGGAACAGATAGTGAACGAGGCGCACGAGAAGGCCGAGGCCGAAACCGGCAGAATGCTTGCCGAAGCAAAGCTCCGTATCGAACAAGAACGCGATGATGCACTCAACGGCATACGCGACGAGGTGGCAAGGCTATCGATAGCCATTGCCGAGAAGATAATGCGTGAAGAACTTTCCGATGCAGCCAAACAAAAAGGCTACATCGAAAGGCTTGTAGATGAGACAATGGACAATAAGGCCGAAGAAAAGAGCAAATGAACACAGGAATAGTTTCAATGCGTTATGCCAAGTCACTCTTTGCCTATGCAACCGAGCAGGGTGCCGAGGATGCAATATATGCTAATATGTTGCAGTTGATGCACACCCTGCAGCAGGTGAGGGAACTCACCGCTGTGCTGGCAGGTCCTTCGCTCACCAACGACGAACGTGTCGCATTGCTCTGTTCAGCAGTCGACAGCTCGCCGGTGTACGAGGATTTCATCCGTCTCGTGGTTGAGAAGGAGCGCGAACCGTTGCTCATCTTCATTGCCCATTGCTATATCTCGCTCTACCGCAAGGCGAAGAAGATACTTGCCGTAACCCTAACTACAGCCGTGCCCATCGATGACGGGCTTCGTGCAAAGGTGTCGGCCGCAGTGGCACGTGGAGACAAGGTCGTGGAGCTGACCGAGAAGGTAAACCCCGATATTATCGGAGGCTTTGTCTGTGAAACCGACAGCCATCGGTTCGACGCAAGTATAAAGAGGCAGATTCGGGATGTAGAAAAAGAATTAATTAAACAAAACAGGAAACTTGTCTGATGAATATTAAACCAAGTGAGGTTTCGGGCGTGTTGCTCGAACAACTCAAAGGCCTTAAAGGCAAGATAGAGTACGAGGAGGTTGGCACAGTCCTCCAGGTAAGCGACGGTGTCGTGCGCATTTATGGGCTCTACAATGCCGAAGCCGAGGAACTGCTCGAGTTCGACAATGGCGTGAAGGCTATCGTTATGAATCTCGAGGAGGACAATGTGGGTGCCGTTCTGCTTGGCTCTACCGACAAAATTAAGGAAGGAATGACCGTGAAGCGTACAGGGCGCATCGCTTCGATAGATGTGTGCGACGCAATGCTGGGTCGTGTTATAACCCCTCTTGGCGAGCCGCTTGACGGCAAAGGAGAAATTGGCGGCGACAAATGCGAGATGCCGCTCGACCGCAAGGCACCCGGTGTAATCTTTCGTCAGCCGGTGACCGAGCCGTTGCAGACAGGGCTCAAATCCATTGATTCTATGATACCAATCGGTCGTGGCCAGCGAGAGCTCATAATCGGTGACCGCCAGACAGGCAAGACAGCTATCGCAATCGACGCGATAATAAACCAACGCGCTGCATACGAAGCCGGCAAGCCGGTCTATTGCATATACGTGGCAATAGGGCAGAAGGGCTCTACAGTCGCATCGATAGTCAATACCTTGCGCAAGTATGGTGCAATGGACTACACAACAGTAGTCGTCGCCACAGCTGCCGATACAGCAGCTCTCCAGTACTATGCTCCTATGGCCGGCGCTGCGATAGGAGAGTACTTCCGTGATACCGGCCGCCACGCGCTTGTGGTATATGACGACCTCTCGAAACAGGCTGTCGCATACCGTGAGGTGTCGCTCATCCTTCGCCGTCCGTCGGGGCGCGAGGCCTATCCGGGCGATGTCTTCTATCTCCATTCGCGCTTGCTCGAGCGTGCAGCGAAGATAATATCGCAGCAGGAGGTCGCCGAGAAGATGAACGATTTGCCGCCGAGCCTTGTCGGCAAGGTCAGGGGCGGGGGCTCACTGACAGCACTCCCTATCATCGAGACACAGGCCGGTGATGTGTCTGCATATATCCCCACGAATGTCATCTCCATCACCGATGGTCAGATATACCTCGAGAGCGACCTCTTTAACCGTGGCTTCCGCCCAGCGGTAAACATTGGCATATCAGTGTCGCGTGTAGGTGGAAATGCGCAGATAAAGTCAATGAAAAGCGTTGCCGGAACATTAAAGATTGACCAGGCACAGTATCGCGAGCTCGAGGCGTTTACAAAGTTCGGCACCGATGTCGATGCGGTGACAAAGATGGTCATCGAACGTGGCCGTCGCACGAATGCTCTGCTCATACAGCCCCAATACTCTCCTATGCCTGTCGGTGAGCAGGTCGCATTGCTCTATTGCGGAACAAAGAATCTTCTGCAGGACATCTCAGTAGAAAAGGTTAACGAATTCGAGAAGCTTTTCCTCGACCTCTTACGCTCACGCTACAAGGAGAGTGTGCTCGATGTGCTTGCAGTCGGTGTCATAAATGCCGATGTAGAGAAACTTATCGCAACGGCTGCATCCGATGTGGTAGCATCGCTAAAATAAAGTATTATGAATCTGAGGGAGGTAAGGGACAGGATAGCATCCGTAAAGAGTACTCAGAAGATAACAGCGGCAATGAAACTGGTATCTTCGGCAAAACTCCGTCGTGCGCAGGGCGCGATAGAGGGGATGTTGCCATACAGCAACAGACTGAACGGCCTGCTGACATCCTTCCTTGCCGGTACCGATGATGTGGTGTCGGAATATTCCACACTCCGTGAGTGCCGCAAGGTTGTCATAATAGCAGTCTCTTCCAACACCGGACTATGCGGAACATTCAACGCCAATATC
>CALBKR010000148.1 GCA_937896105.1 uncultured Bacteroidales bacterium | reverse complement strand
AGGCCTATCCCAATCCTTACGAGGCTCTCAAGGCCTTGACAAGGACAAACGAGGGTATTAACCAGAACACACTCTTGCAGTTCATAAATGAGCTCGATGTGCCCGAGAGCGTGAAGGAGGAACTCCGCGCAATAACACCGCACACCTATACAGGTTTGTGATAGAGAAATAATTTGGACCGTGAGGTTCGTAAAATATTTTTTTAGATGAGTAATTATAAAGACAGGTTTTCGGATAACCCATCTCCCCGTGGAAACAGGGGCAGGGCTTCATTCAATCCGAATTTCGACGGCGACAACAGATTGAAGGCTCGTCCGCGTTTCAATAGAAGTGATGACCGTCCCCAATATTCGAGAGTGAACAGGGAAGATAACAATGGTGCCGATTTCGGTAGCTACAAGCAGTACAAACGTTATAATGCCGGTAATGCCACCGGTCGCTTTGCAGGTGCAAGAGATGGCAGGAACTATTCCAATAATGATTCTGAACCACGTTATGGAAACGATGTACAGCAGGTAGGTCGTGGATACGGCAAAGGTGCTAATCGTGGAGGTTACAATGCTGCCAACAATGGTGGTGAGCGCCCGTTTGCAAGCAAGTATCCTGCCGGTCAGCGTACCAACAAATATGGAAATAAGGGCAACCGTAAGGGTGCTTATGACCCTAACGCAAAGTACAGCACCAAAAAGCGTGCAGCATATCGCGAAGCGACACTTGACCCTAATGCTCCTGTCCGTCTTAACAAATATCTTTCAAATGCCGGTATCTGCTCTCGTCGTGAGGCCGATAACTATATCGAGGCTGGTCTAATAACAGTCAATGGACAGATTGTTACAGAGTTGGGTACAAAGGTTGTTCCTACCGACGACATACGCTTTAACAGCGAACGTATAACTCCTGAGCGCAAGGTTTATGTGCTTTTGAACAAGCCAAAGGATTGCGTTACAACGGTCGATGACCCACAGGAGCGCAAGACAGTGCTCGACTGTCTGCGCGGTATCGGCAAGGAGAGGATATATCCGGTCGGTCGTCTCGACCGCAACACAACTGGTGTGCTTCTGCTCACCAATGACGGCGATATGGCTGCAAAACTCACGCATCCCAAGTTTATGAAAAAGAAGATATATCACGTAACTTGTGACAAGAACGTGGCAATGTCCGATATGGATTTGCTTGTAAACGGTATTGAACTGGAGGATGGTCGTGTATATGCCGATGAGGTATCGTATGTAAACGAGGCCGACCGTTCACAGATAGGCATAGAAATCCACTCGGGCAAAAACCGTATCGTGCGTCGTATGCTCGAGCATCTCGGCTATCGTGTGAACAAACTCGACCGTGTTCTGTTCGCCGGCCTCACAAAGAAGAACCTTCGCCGTGGCGATTGGCGCTATCTTACCGATAAAGAGATAAATATGCTCCGTCTTGGTGCTTACGAGTAATAAATGAAGGGTAACCCCTCTAACAAAATAAAGAAAACTGATGAAACCGATAAAACGAACAAGGATTTCCGACCTGCTTAAAAACGGACAGGCCGGTGTAGAGGTAAACGTAAGAGGTTGGGTGAGAACACGCCGCAGTAGCAAGCAGGTTGCCTTTGTGGCGCTCAACGACGGCTCTACAATCAATAATGTACAGGTTGTAATCGATGCCGACAAGTTCGATGAGGAGCTTGTAAAGCAGTTCACTACAGGTGCCTGCCTCAGTGTGAACGGTATGCTTGTAGAGTCCATCGGCAGTGGCCAGTCGGTAGAGATACAGGCTACTGAGATAGAGTTGCTTGGAGCCTGCGACAACACCTATCCCCTGCAGAAGAAGGGGCAGACAATGGAGTTTATGCGCACAGTAGCGCATCTGCGTCCACGTACAAACACCTTCGGCGCAGTGTTCCGCATACGTCATAATATGGCATACGCTATACACAAGTTCTTCCACGACAAGGGCTTCTACTATTTCCACACACCTCTTATCACAGCTTCGGACTGCGAGGGTGCCGGGCAGATGTTCCAGGTCACGACAATGAACCTCTACGACCTTAAGAAGGACGAGAACGGCAGTATCATCTACGACAACGACTTCTTCGGCAAGCAGGCAAGCCTAACCGTTTCGGGTCAGCTCGAGGGTGAGCTCGCAGCAACGGCTCTTGGCGCAATATACACCTTCGGTCCTACATTCCGTGCCGAGAACTCCAACACGCCTCGTCACTTGGCAGAGTTCTGGATGATTGAGCCCGAGGTTGCCTTCAACGATATCTTCGATAATATGGAACTTGCCGAGGAGTTCATAAAGTATTGTATACAGTGGGCTCTCGATAACTGTATGGAGGATATCACATTCCTCAACAATATGATAGACAAGGAGCTTATCGAGCGTCTGCGCTCTATCGTGAATACAGAATTCGTGCGCTTGAGCTATACCGACGGTATAAAGATTCTCGAGGACGCAGTTGCAGCAGGCCACAAGTTCGAGTTCCCTGTTTATTGGGGTGTTGACCTTGCATCGGAGCATGAGCGCTACCTTGTCGAGACACATTTCAAGCGTCCTGTTATCCTCACCGACTATCCAAAGGAGATAAAGGCCTTCTATATGAAGCAGAACGAGGATGGCAAGACTGTACGTGCAATGGATGTCCTTTTCCCCAAGATTGGCGAGATTATCGGTGGTTCCGAGCGTGAGGCCGATTACGACAAGCTGCTCGCACGTATCGAGGAGATGAATATCCCTATGAAGGATATGTGGTGGTATCTCGATACACGCCGTTACGGTTCTTGCCCACACTCCGGCTTCGGTCTCGGTTTCGAGCGTCTGCTTCTCTTCGTGACAGGTATGTCCAACATCCGTGATGTGATACCTTTCCCACGCACACCGAACAATGCAGAATTCTAATTGACATATCCGCTTCAGGCTCCGGAGTTCCGGGGCCTGAATTGTTTTATGTTGTGATTTTTTCTACCTGTTAAAAGAGTGAAAATATTATAACATTGTTATATTTGCATAAAAAGCAAGCAATAAATGATATTGCAGGCCGTTTAATTTAAAGAGGTAAACATAAATAGCATTATGGACAAGAACAGCTATTGCGTGATAATGGCAGGTGGCCAGGGTACGCGTCTATGGCCAATGAGCCGCAAGGCTCTCCCAAAGCAATTTCAAGACCCGCTCGGTTGTGGCAAGACTCTTCTGCAACAGACATACGAGCGTTACTCCCGTATAGTGCCGCGCGAGAATATAATCATCTCCACGCACGTTGACTATACCGCTTTGGTACGCGAGCAGTTGCCCGATGTATCCGACCTCCAGGTCATACACGAGCCTGCGTTCCGTGGCACGGCGCCGAGTATCGCAAACCTCGCGTGTCATATACGCCAATTAAACCCAAAGGCCAATATCGTAGTGGCACAGAGTGACCAGCTTGTGCTCAATGAAGATAAATTTGCAGGTCTTGTAAGCGATGCGCTCGATTTTGTTGCCGAGAACAGCAAACTTGTTGTCATCGGTATAAAACCTACCTGTCCCGAGACCCGGTACGGTTACATACAGGTAGAGGGTGTACCGGTGAGCGGCTCGATATACAAGGTGCGTACTTTTACCGAAAAGCCGGCTCTTGAGTTCGCCAAAGTGTTCGTGGATAGCGGAGAGTTCTATTGGAACACAGGTATATATATCTGGAATGTGCAGACAATAATAGATACAATATCGAAGCATCTGCCCGATATGATGAAGGAACTGGAGAGCATATACCGTGAGATACCCGACCGTGCGCAGCGTCGCAAACGTGGATATGAGGTCTACACATCCTTCCCTACAGCATCTATCGACCTCAATGTTATGGAAAAGGCCGATAATGTATATGTCAGCGTGGGAGATTTCGGCTGGGCAGATATCGGAACCTGGGACACCCTCTACGGCTTTATGCCCAAGGACAATTGCGGCAATGTTATAATGAACAGCCGTGTGCTTAAATACGACTGCAATAACAATGTAGTAATGTTGCCCAAAGGCAAGCTGGCAGTGATGAAAGGGGTTGATGACCTGTTGGTAATAGATTCTGATGATGTGCTTATGATTTGCCGTAAGGGCGAGGAAGGCGATATCCGCCGCTTCCTGAATGATGCGAAGATGAAGGTCGGTGAACAGTTTGCCTGATATAAAAACATCAACGGCGCACAATGTGCGCCGTTGATGTTTTTATATCGGTTCGAATTTCAATTCGATATTAACAGCCGGTGTGCCATCCTCCTTTGTGACTCTCGCAAGGTAGTTGTCGGGCGCAATCTCTTTTATCCCGAATGACAGTTCTTCGTTGCAACATCCTTCTTTCATATATGCCGCAACAAAATCGGTCAGGTTGTGGCTGTGCATATAATCGAGCGGCATAGCATCAAGAATGCGGTCGAGGTATCGGATGCTGTTCATATGCCCGTTGAAATCGACATCGCTGTACGTGGGGCGGAGCCTGAATGTCACCTCATCAACCGATGTGCGGTTTATCGATGGTATGCGTTTTATGCCCAAGGGCTCATCGGGTACGATACACTCATTGAGTCTTACGCCTATGTCGCCGTTCAAGTCCACTGCAGAGCGTGTCCTGAGGTCTATCATAGCGAAAGTTGTAAGCATTGATGCAATTTCCTCGCCATCTTCGTTCACAGCCCTTATGCAGCGGTCGGTGAAGCCGTGGTAGAGGTTGCGTATCCAAGTGTCTACATAAAATCTCTCGTGCGCCATCGGTGTCTGCCCGATGTGCAATGCAAGGCGTGCAAGAACCCATCCGAGTGTCGATGTGTTTCCCATACCGCGAACCTCACCGTGACGCCATCCGCAGTTGAGCATATTGTTGCATAGGGTCGTGGGGCGCATCCTGCCAATCTTGTCGGTCAGGAACGAGTCGGCCACAAATGTGAACCGGTCTATATTCTTCTTGAATTCCATAAAACAAATCTCTTTTATCCTTGTTGATAGTGTATGGCTATCGTCTTTGCAAAAATACAAAATATAGTCGAGTGGCGAAAATGTGTTGTGGAATAGGTCGTCTTATGTCTATTTTCAACGGCTTTGTATTGTAAAAAAATGTTAAATTGCGGAGCTGTTGTTTGCGTGTGCACAAAAAGAACTATCTTCGCAATGGATAATACAATTTTAAATATTACAACTATGGCTTATGTAATTTCTGATGACTGCGTTGCTTGCGGTACATGTATTGATGAGTGTCCTCAGGGTGCAATTTCTGAGGGTGAGAAGTATTCAATCAACCCCGAAATGTGCATTGACTGCGGCAGCTGCGCAAGCGTTTGTCCTTCGGAGGCTATCCACGAGGGTTAATTACAGCAATTGCTAACAAAGGGGGGCGCCTGTTAAAGCGCCCCCTCTTTATTCTTCCGTTATGAAAACATTCCTGCACATATTGGTAAAGAGCAGCATAATCGTTGCGGTAGCGGTGGTGTGCTACTATATCTACATATCGATTATTCTGTAAAGGCAACAGGCTGAATAAGAAGGCTCCACGATGCGCGCATCGTGGAGCCTTTCTGTTCCTGCTGTTTACGGGTTATTTCAACTGCTCGGCAACAAAGTCTTTCATACTCTGTCCACGGAGGTCGCGTTTGATAATAGTGCCGTCGGGGCCGAACAGGATAATCTGCGGAATACCCTGTATGCCGTATAAGTCGGTCGCATTATCCTTGTTGTCGCGTGGAATATATATCTGCGGATATGTTATTCCCTCTTCGGTAAGAGATGCCTTGAATTTATCCTCTTCGTCCCAGACATTTACACCGAGAACCGTGAACTTCTCTCCACCGAACTTGTTCTGCAATTCAATGAGGTTGGGAATCTCGCCCTTGCAGGGAGCGCACCACGATGCCCAGAAATCGACCAGTACATATTTGCCCTTGCCTACATAGTCGGAGAGCCTTGAGGGCTTGCCGTCAATCGTCAAACCGCTGAAATCCACGAACATATTGCCTGCCTGTGTCGCTGCTGCCTTGAGATAGTTCTCGCGCTGCATTCTTAATGGATATATCTTTTCGGCATATTTTACATCTGCCATTGCTGTCTCGAGCGATTCGAGTGATGTGTAGAACTCGGGAGCCACCATTCCAAGAACGTATGCGCCGAGCATATTGTCCTTGTTGTCTTGTATGGCCTGTCGGTAGATATCATAAAGGGCTTCTATCTCTGGGATTACAATTGCCTCAATCTCTTCACGGCTCTTTCCGTCTATCTGCATCTGCTGGATCTTTGCATTAAGTTCATTGCTCTTCCCGGCAATGGATTTCTCCAATGCAGCGAGCTTGTCGTTGAGTCCACCTGTGGCAACGGGCGGTTGCTGGGTGAAATCTATTATAACATCGGCGTTAGGCTCAACAATTACATATCCCCTGTAGCGTCTGTTGCCGACCTGAATCTCGAAAAGTGCCTGGTCGTCTACTGTCCCGTTGAATTTGAATGCACCGTCCTTTACTGTGGTTTCGGCAGCAACATTCATATTATTGGTGTTTGTGAGCTTCACTGTCTTACCCTCGAGCTTGCTATCTGCCTTGCCAGTGATGGTGTAGCTCTGTGCGTTTGCAGTTATCGCTATCGCCGATAATGCAAGAATTTTCAAAATCTTCATATCTTTAAGTTTAATGGTTTACATACTGAACTGTGCGAAGATAATACAAATCATCGAGTGCCCATTGTGCTTAACATTATTTAATAGCACTCTTCTGTTTTATTTTTCTGCGATGTCGAGTGTTATATATCCTATGTAGCGCCCGTTCTTACCCATTTGCTGCATAATGACATCCTTGCCCTCGCTGTTCTTGTATATCAGCGGTTCCTCGAAATAGTTGTGCGAGTGACCGCCTATGATGACATCGATGCCCGATGTCTCTGCAACCAGGCGCTCATCGTTGTATTCGTTCCTTATCTGCCACCCGAGGTGCGAAAGGCATATAATTGCATCACATCCCTGCTCTTTGAGTGCCTCCACGCACTGCTTTGCCGCTTCAACTGGCGAGATGAATGTTATGCCTGTGTAATTGTCCTTAGATACAAGCCCTTTAGGGTCGGGCGAGAGGCCGAAGAGGCCAATCCTCTTCCCTCCACGTTCGATTACGGTGTAGGGTTTTATCAAGCCTTCGCAGGCTGTGTCGTCAAATGTGTAGTTGGCGCAAAGCATTTCAAATTTTGCCAGCTTTGCAATGCGCGCAAGGTTCTCGACACCATAGTCGAGCTCGTGGTTGCCTATCGTGCAGGCATCATATCCCATCGCGTTCATAATCTCTACCTCTACATCGCCCTTGAAGCAGTTGTAATAGAGCGAACCCTGTGAAAAATCGCCGCAGTCGAGCAACAGGATGTTATCCTTGCCGATAGAATCGCGCAGGCTTTCAATAAGCAGTGCACGGTTAACTGCGCCGGCATTTCCATCCTTCTCCGGCTCTATGCAGCTATGTGTGTCGTTCGTGTGGAGTATCGTAATCTTTTCCTGCGCGGTTATGCTGCTGCAGAGTATGAGTGCAAGTAAAAGCAGTCTCTTTCTCATAGTGTATCACTCTTTAATTGTTATACGTCCGTCACATTTGGCATCCACCTTTTCTCCTCTCCCGGCAAGCTCCTTTATATATTCGACCATAAGGTCGCGCAGCAGATGCTTTGTCATATCCACGTCGCTGCCCAGCGCAAGAGTCGTGAGTTTGTCGTTGCCCTGTGCAAGGTAGTCCAGCGTTGCAATGCGGTAGGTGGCTTGCGGCTCGATAGCCTTTCCGCCGACTGTGGCGTCAACCAGCTTGCGCTCCTTCGTTATAGTCATCTTCATACCGCTTATAGCCTGTCCGCCGGCGGCTGCAATCTCGTTGCAAAGCTGCATCAGCTGTTCGCCGTTGAGAGTCAGCAGGGTGAGCCTGTTGTCGAAATTGAAGACATTATATACATCGCCGAACGTTATCGTCCCGGCATTGAGGTCGCTCCTCAACCCGCCAATGTTTGTAAGGGCTATGTCAACCTTCTCGCCGCTGTATCGCTGTGCCATAGCCATAAGAGCGTCTGCTGCGAAATTCATCAGCGGGCTCTCGGGCAGGTATGCCTTCAAAGTTGTTGCCGCTTCGCCTACCACTGGTCTTTTTATGCTGTCAACGTATGGCCTGGTGCGCTCTATTATGGCGCGTACCTCTTCGGCACCGTCGCTTCTGCCTGTTGCGACAACCCTTATGTTGCCGGCCTCAATCTGCTGTTCCGCCTTTTTCGGGGTGCAGCCGGCAAGGCTCGCTGCAAGCAGCGCCAATGCTAAATTATAATAGGATAGTCTCATATAAATATCGTTGTTTTATAATGTTTCAAAGGTAGTGCGATTGAAGCAGAAAAGCAAATGATGGTCAAAATAATGGACAACATTTGGTCAAATTGAAAAAATGTCCTATCTTTGTCCCCGCTTTCGGCGTAATCGCTGTCAAGGAAGAGTAACTTGATATGTTGCGTTTGAAT